>CAUAGV010000094.1 GCA_958428675.1 uncultured Collinsella sp. | reverse complement strand
GACCTCGCCGCCGTCTTGCGTGGCGTCCAGATCGACATCGCCCATGATGCCAAAATCGTGGTCGCCATCCTCGTCGGCAAAGATCTGGTGCACGTGCCATACGTGCGCGGTCTTCTCGTCGGACTCGTCAATGGAAAACATCGCGGCGCTGCGGGCATCTCCGTCGGTGAGGATTTCCTCGTGCTGCTCGTGGTAAGCGTCGAGTGCTTTTTGCCAGCGGATCTCGCTCATGCCCCAGTCGTCGTCGAGCTCGCCCAGGTCGCGAACATGCTCGCGGGCGGCAAGGGTCACGCGGCGGAAGAGCGCGTTGCGCACCAATAGCGTGCAGCCGCGACGGTCCGCCACGACCTCGTCGATGCCCTGCGGCGGCGCAGCATCGAGGGCTGTCGGGTTGCCGGCGTTCTCCCACTCATCCACCAGGCTCGAGTCCACCGAGCGCACCACAAAGCCCAGCCACGAGATAATGTCGCGCAGGCGCTCGTCGCGCTTCTCGATGGGCACGGTGCGGTCGAGTGAACGGTAGGCCTCTGCCAGGTAACGCAGCAAAATGCCCTCGGAGCGGGCGATGCCGAGCTTTTGGATATAGCCCTTAAAATCGCTCGCGCTTTCCAGCATATCGCGCAGGACGCTCTTGGGAGAGAGCTGGTAGTCGTTGGCCCAGGGTACTTCCTGGCAGTACTTGTCGAAGGCGGCATCGAGCAAGTCCTCGAGCGGCTTTTCGTAGGTGACATCCTGGATGCGCTCCAGGCGTTCCTCATAATCGACGCCGTCAGCCTTCATTTCGGCCATCGCGCGGTCGCGCGCGGCGCGCTCCTGTGCGCGCAATACCTGCTTGGGATCCTCGAGCGTTGCCTCGACCATTGAGATCAGATCCATGGTATAGGTCTCGCTCTCGGGGTCGAGCAGCTCCAACGCGGCAAGCAAGAACGGCGAGAGCGGCTGATCGAGTGCGAAGTCCTCGGGCAGATCGACCGTCAGCGCGTAGTCGATGTCCGGCGCGGCGTCAGCCGGAGCGTCGGGCGCGGGCGGCACCTCGGTGCGAACGACGACGCCGGAATCGATGAGTGTGGCGAAGATTTCGTCGGCGCGAACCTCGAGCTTGGCCTTTTCCTCGGGAGTCTGCAGGCTCGTTTCGATGAGGTCGTGTACGCGGGCTCGGGCATCGCCGCCCTGCTCGACCACGCTAATCACCATGGAGTGTGTGATGCGAAGGCGCGGCTTGAGCGTCTCGGGCTGCGTCTCGATCAGGCGCTCAAAGGTCTGCTTGTTCCAGGTGACAAAGCCCTCGGGGGCCTTTTTCTTTTTAATCTTGCGGAGCTTCTTGGGGTCGTCGCCCGCCTTGGCCATGAGCTTAGCGTTCTCGATCTCGTGCTCCGGGGCCTCGGCGATGACCATGCCCTCGGTATCGAAGCCCGAACGGCCGGCGCGACCAGCGATCTGATGGAACTCACGGGCGCGCAGGCGACGCATCTTGTAGCCGTCGAACTTGGTGAGCGCGGTGAGCACCACGGTGTGGATGGGCACGTTGATGCCGACGCCGAGCGTATCGGTACCGCAGATGACGGGCAGCAGGCCCTGCTGCGCCAAGCGCTCGACCAGCAGGCGATAGCGCGGCAACATGCCAGCATGGTGCACGCCGACGCCGCATCCAAGCAGGCGTTTGAGAATCTTACCAAAGGCCGTCGAGAAGCTCGTGCCCTTGGCCGCCTCTTTGATGGCCTCGCGCTGCTCCTTGCTGGCGATGCCAAAATTGGCGAGCGACTGTGCCGTCGCAAGGGCGGCATCCTGGCTAAAGTGCACGATATAGAGCGGGGCCTCGCCGCGGCGCATAGCGAGCTCGACGGTGCCCTCGAGGGAGGTCGTCACATAGTCGTAGTTCAGCGGAACAGGACGCGGGGCGTCGACAACCAAGTCGCAAGCAGCGCCGGTGTGTTCCTCGAGCGAGGCGGCGATCGCGGTGACATCGCCGAGCGTGGCGCTCATGAGCATAAACTGCGTGTGGGGCAGGGTGAGCAGCGGCACCTGCCATGCCCAGCCGCGGTCGGGGTCGGCAAAGTAGTGGAACTCGTCCATGGCCACGCAGCCCACGTCGGCGCCCTCGCCCTCGCGCAGTGCATCGTTGGCAAGGATTTCGGCCGTGCAGCAGAAGACGGGCGCCTTAGTGTTGATGTGCGTATCGCCGGTGATCATGCCAACGTTATCGCGGCCGAGTACCTGTACCAGATCGAAGAACTTTTCGCTGACCAGGGCCTTGATGGGGGCCGTGTAATAGCAGCGCTTGCCCTGCGCCATGCCCATAAAGAGCATGCCCAGCGCGACGAGCGATTTACCCGATCCGGTCGGTGTGCCCAAAATGACGTGATCGCCGGCAGCCAGGTCCATGAGGGCCTCTTCTTGGTGACCCCACAGCTCGATGCCGCGGCTGCTCGTCCATTCAAAGAAGCGTTCGAAGGCCTGATCGGGCGTGAGCCACGGTTCGGGCTCACTGCCGTCCTCGGGCTCCCACCAGGTGGGGGAGAGCGCGCCGAGCGAGCCGAACTCGGCTTCGGTTCCCGTGCCGCCCGAGAATGAGCTGGCGGCCCCGGCGCCGGAGACGGTACTGGCGGCGGTATCTGTCGTGGTCTGTGCCATGTGTTTGCTTTCTCTCGCGATTGTCCGCCAACTATTATGGCGTAGCAGCGGCGTGGGGTGCCAGCGCGCGAGAAAATGCAGGAAATGGGCGTTCTGCCCAGCCGTTTGGTGCAGTCGCCAGCTAAGTGAGTAGACTTTTTTCAATGTCGCGAGCACATGGCTTTTGCGCAAGGGTTCTACCTGCGGTTTTAGTTTTCGTTATGCGGGTTGTGCTTGGCTATTGCAAAAAAGTCTACTCACTTAGGTTTGAGGGTCGTTCGCTGGCGCCTATTTTCACTTGTTTGCCGACGCCGCGACCATCAGAAGCCCCTAGGACCCCTGCGGCAGGCGTTTTTTGCCTTTGCGAGCACGGTTTCTAAAGTTCTCGACGGCTTCTTCCATGCCCAGGGGTACATAGGTGAGCTCATCGAGGTTTTCGGGCAGGTAGCAGGTAAGGCTTTGCTCCTGCGCGCGGCCCGCCGCGAGCTGCTCTTCGATGGGTTCCGCGCCGGGCGTAGCGCAAATGCCATAGACGGCGGCACCCATCTCGCGCGTGCGGCGCTCGTACTCGGTCTCGGGATGCTCGGGATGGTCGCGGCGGACGTCGTCGCTTACCCAAAGCGTATCGTAGCCGGCCGCGGCAAACTGTCCCAGGGCGTAATCGCGCAACGGCTTGCTATCGGTGCGCAGTGTGACGGTAGCGCCGGCTGCAAAGAGCGGGCGGTAGAGCATCAGATGGTCGACATGGACGAGTCGTTTTTTAGCGTACTTGGCCTTGGGCTGCGGCGTGGGAAAGTTAATGGTGATGGCATCGAGCTCGCCTGCGGCAAACAGCCGTGGCAGCGATGCGGCGCCTCGGGGCAGGACGAGTGCGTTGGATAGCCCCTGTTCGCAGATTTTCTGCGCGGCATAGGCGATGCAGATGGGCTCCTGGTCCATGCCGATAAAGAGGGCATCGGGCTCGCGGTGGGCGCGCTCTACAAGGTACGTTCCCTTGCCACAGCCAAGATCCAGGTGAAGGTGCTCGAAGGGCTTGCTGCCTGCGGGCGCACAGGCCTTGCGCCAATCTCCGGCATAAGCCTCGGGGTTTGTCTCAATCGCATCGGCGTAGCGTTCCAGGCGCTCCTCGAGCACAAAGTTCTTAGGCGTGCGAACGTGGACGGCTCCCATGAGGCTCCTTGGTCATAAGTATGGAACGCATAGCTGCACGTTCCGTCAATGGATTGAAAAAGGGCGGGCATAGTTTGCCCGGAAGATGCGGTGCGGCTCGGCGGCGAGTCGTCGATGCCTACAGGCGCTTGAGAATCACATAGCGGTTGAGCTCGCCGCTACGACCGTCGGCATGGAAGCGCTCAAGCTCACGCACGGGGACCTCGCCGCTCTTGTAGAACGTACGGACGCCGCGCACCAGGTCGGTGATCTGCTGATCGTCAAAGTGATGGCAATAGCGGTAGGCGTGGCGGTCGTTTTGCCAGCCAATGAGGTGGTCGCCGGCTTCAAACTGGGCGGAATCGTAACCCTCAAACGGCGGGGTGAGCTCGGCGCGGGCTTCGGCGCGAACAGCCTTGCGCGCCATGCGCTCGTCGTTCATAAACTCCCAAAAGCTGATGGCGATGATGCCGCCCGGGCGCGTCTGGCGCACCAGGGCGTCGAGCACGCGTACACGGTACTCGCACGACGGCACATGGTGCATAAAGCCAAAGCAGACCGAGATGTCGGCGAGCGGGGCGTCGAAAAGCACGTCGGGCGTCTCGGCGGGGTTGAGCTTCATAAGGGCGTCGAGCACGTCGAGTTCCTGGAAGTGCAGGTTGGGAATGCGCAGCGCGTGGCCATGTGCATCGATGGCCAGGTCTTGGCACGAGTCGACACCATAGAACTCAAACGGGCAGCTGGCATCTGCCGAGGGGTTTGCGCCATCGACGCCCTTGGCGGCAAGTGCGCCGCCGGCGGCAAAGTTCTCGAATCGCATATTGCCACAGGCAAGATCGAAGACGCGGACGGGATGCTCGATCGTGGCGACGTCGAGCTGTTCGAGCGCGATATCCATGGTGCGTACCCAGCCGGGCCACGGGGCCTGGCGCGTATCGGAAAAGGAAGCGGAGTGCTCGCGATAGAACGTGTTGTTGAGCTGGATGAGCGATGAGGCGAAATCGCGGTTCACGGCGCGGAACTCCCTCCGTTGGCGGTGCGGAATAAACAGTACGACCATACTACCGTTAACGCCGCAACGGGGACAACCAAGCTACGGGTCATTGCTTTGTTTGGACACATTTCCGCAGCTCATATGCGCCCGCAACCGCCGGTTGTCAAAAATCTCACTAGAATAGGTGGCATGCTTTTGGCGGTGGCGGATAGATTTTTAACTGTGCAAGGCGCCTTAAGAACAAAAGCGGTCCGGCGGTACGGCTGGCATCACATAGGAGGAACCATGAATGTAGAAACTGCGCAGCGGCTCGCCGACCTTCGCCGCAGCAAAGGCTTTAGTCAAGAAGGACTGGCACGAAAGCTGGGACTGTCGCGCCAGGCGGTCAGTAAATGGGAGCGCGCGGAGAGCTCGCCCGATACCGAGAACCTGATCTCGCTCGCCAAACTCTATGGTGTGAGCCTGGACGAGCTGCTCAATCCGAGCGACGAGATCGAGGACGATATCGAGTTTGAGAACGAGGACCGCGCTCGTCAGCGCGAGGCCGAGGCGGCAGAGCGCGCACGCACCCATGAGGCGGCGGCACGAGCTACCGAGGCGGCAACACAGGCGAGTGACGCCGCCGCCAAGGCGGCGCAGGCGGCAAGCTGGAGTGCGCAGGCTGCCAATGCGGCGACGGCTCAGGTGACGGGTACCGGTGCGGCTGGTCCGACTCCGGTGAAGGGTCCGTTCCAGTCATTCCCGTATTGGGCCGTGTGCTGGCTGCTGTTCTTTTTACTGATGTTCCTGTTTGGTGCCGGCCCCTTTGCTGCGCTGATCTTCTTCACGATTCCCATCTATCACTGGGTGGCGCGTGCACTCGATGGCGATTGGGCGCGCGGGGATATTCAGGTTGGTCCGGCACCGGTGGCGGTCAGGGCCCAGGGGAAGGATACTTCTGCGGAACCTGATGCTGACGTGGCTACCGCGGCCACCGCTGAGCCATGTGCCAAAGAAGGTGACGAATGATGAAGCTTTCGCATGAATCCAAGCTGCGCCTGGGCGTCGGCATCGGAGCGTTTGTACTGATTATCGGGCTTGTTTTTGGCGTTTCGCGGACTTTGATTCATTTTGATGGCCCGTGGGATCTCGACGATGTTATACCCGGCTTGTCCGGTATGGACGATGTGGTTGATGACGACGATTTTATGAACGATGGCGGTAACTATTCCGCTCGGCCTCAGCAGCTTTCGTGTACGACCTTTGATGCCGATGAGTTTCGCTACCTCGATTTCGATATCGATGCGGCTACGGTGGACGTCAAGGTTATTGATGGTAACAAGGCTCGCGTTATCGAGCGGGGACGCGTTGCCAATGGTATGGATGCCTCCAAGGCCGCGACGCAGAACATCGCATCCGTCGAGGACTCGACGCTCAAGGTTTCCCAGTTTGGAAGTGATGACGGTAAGGCAATCGATCGCTCAGTTACGGTCGAGCTGCCGCGCCGTGTTGCCGAACATCTGAAGGGAGTCAACGCGCACGTGGGCTCGGGTGATCTGCAGATTGCCGGTGTCACCTGTGATGGTTTCGACCTTTTCCTGGGTGCGGGAGATGTAGAGTTTGCGGGCAGCGTGACTGATGCGCTCAGTGCTGAGGTCGGTTCGGGCGATGTGACGTTCGAGCTCTACCAGGCCCCCGCGAAGTCGATGGACGTGAGTGTGGGCTCGGGCGATGTGGAGATGATGGTTCCGAACTCGACGGGCTTTAAGGCGAGCCTTACCTTGGGCAGCGGCGACTTCGAGAGCGATTTCCTTCCGCTTGGCTACGACGGCGAGACCATTTTGAATCTTGAATTCGATAACGGCGATAAGTCTGCTACGTATCGTTTTGAGGTCGGTTCGGGCGACATGTCATTTAATTCAGAGTGACGGGCGGTTATCGAAGACTTATATACCATAGCTGCGCTGTTTGATGGAGGCGTCGGAGCCGTGACGGGCTCCGACGCCTTTGCCTTTACAATGGGGACATGGAACAGATTATCTTGAACATACTCGAGGCCCTGCGTCGCGGCGAGACCGTGGACGA
>CAUAGV010000093.1 GCA_958428675.1 uncultured Collinsella sp. | reverse complement strand
TTTTTGGCAGGTTTCTAGAAAGGATCTTTGGACTGTGAAGGATTCCGACCTCTCCACAATGGCTGCGCGCGACGCTGCCCGCATCGTCTGGTTTAAGCGCTACCCCGCCAAGCAGACGCTCATCGCATTTCTGCTCGCGCTGTTGGCGACCACGGCGTTTTCCATCGATCCCGCCCCGGTGTCGAGCAATGCGGTCCTGGCGATTGACCCCAAAGCCTCGGGCATGCTGTACGTGTGCTACGAGGTGCTCCTCTCGTTTGCCGGCCATACCGACGCGGTCATGCTGCTTGCGCTTGCCTGCCTGCTCACGCTGCCGTTTCGCTACGTGTTCTTTGGCCGTGGCGACACCTGGCGTCCGTCGATCATTCTGCCGTCGCTGTTTTTCGCCATCTGCATGGTGTTCGGCCGCAGCTACGATCTCACCGACTCGGCCGAGATTGTCCTTGGCGACAAAGCCCGCATCATCTGCGCCTGGATTGGCGGCGCGGGCTGGATGCTCCTAGCGATCGTGGCTTTCTATCTGGCTTTTGAGTGCCTGGATTGGCTGAGCTCCCGACGCATCCCGTTTTCCGAGGCGCACTTTGGCCGCATATGGCGTGTGGCTCACGCCGTGCTCTCGGTCCATCCCTTTGCCGGGCCCTTCCTGGTGCTTATGATCGCCTGGACGCCCACGCTCATCGCTTCGCTGCCCGGCCTTTTTATGGGAGATACGGGTGCGCAGATTCGCCAGTGGTTCAACTATCCCAACGGCACGAGCGACTACCTGCGCCTACTCAACCCCAACGTGCTGCTCAACGGGCATCATCCCGTAATGCACACGGCCATTATCGGCTCGTGCGTTCAACTGGGGCTTTCGCTGTTCAACAGCGCTAACGCGGGCCTCATCATCTATACCTGCGCTCAATTTGTCATCACGGCTGCCTGCATGGCCTATTCCATTTCGTCGCTGCGCAAACTGGGCGTGAGCCTGCCGGTTCGCGGTACGATCCTGCTGTTCTTTGCGTTTATGCCGATGTTCTCCAACTACGCGGCCCTGCTCACCAAAGACGTGCTCTTTGCCGACGCGTTTTTGGTGCTGCTGGTACAGACCGTCAAGCTCGTGGCATGTGGCTTGCCCCGTCGTGATGCCAATGTCGAGCGAGCGGGCGAGAAAGCCCCCGTGCTCTTTGCGCGCCACGACTGGCTGTTGCTTGCGCTGGCTGCCATGGGTTCCACGTTTTTGCGCAATGGCGGCCTGGTCTTTCCGTTGGCGGCCTGCGTGATTGCGGCGGCGTTTTGCGCATGGGATGTACATGTCGCTCGTCGTGCGGCTAAGCAGACGGGCACCGCGGTCTCATGCGCCGCACCGCGCTTCTGCTGGGTTGGTGTCCTCGCGGTACTCGCGCTCTGCCTTGTCTCTAATATGTACTTCACCAAGGTGTTTATGCCGGCGCACGACATTACGCCCGGCTCCAAGCGCGAAATCCTCTCGATTCCGTTCCAACAGACGGCTCGTTTCGTCCAAAAGCACGACGGCCTCAACTCGGGCGTCAACCCTACGGTTAAGGAGGACGGCACCATCGTGGAGGCTCCTTGCGACGGCTTGGTGACCGACGAAGAGCGTGCCGTGATCGACCGTGTGCTCAAGTACGAGAATCTGGGCCGCCGTTACAACCCGGATAAGTCGGACGCCGTCAAAAATTGCTTTAACGAGTACGCCTCGCAGGAGGACATCGATGCCTATTTTGAGGTATGGGCCCAGATGTTTAAGAAGGATCCCGAGTGCTATATTTCGGCGCTTATCAATAACTACTATGGTTATTTTTATCCGAGCGCGCGCGATGCCTGGGTCTACAGCACGGCGCGTAGTGCCGAGATCATGGCGCGTCCCGACAACCTCAAGTATTTCGACTTCTATCCGGTTGACAGCAACGTGGTGCGCTGGTGTGACCACCTGATCAATCTGTACCGTGTGGCGGTGCAGCGCATCCCGTTTATTTCGCTCACCATGAGCTCGGCCACCTATGTGTGGATCATGATCGCCGTGGTGGTCTACCTACTGCGTCGTCATTCATGGCGTGCGCTGGCGATCTGGGTGCCGCTGTTGGGCGTGCTCGCCGTGTGCCTGATTGGTCCGTGCAACGGCTCGACCTACATGCGCTACCTGTATCCGGTCATCGCCTGCATGCCCTTCGCCATCGGCGCCACCGTCACCCGCAGCGACTTCCTCTGGTCCTAACTTGGTGCATTGGGGTCAGGTTTCTTTGCACCAAAGGGGGCATCATCACGACGCCTTCATTTTGGGGTTTATCTCGCAGGCTAGTAGGTATATCATAACGACGTTTGTTTATATTGCCCGAGCATCTGCGCTGGGCTTTAGGTCGAAACCGATAGGAGACACGTATGTCCGGACACTCTAAGTGGGCCACAACCAAGCATCGTAAGGGCGCGCAGGACGCCAAGCGTTCCGCCCTCTTCTCCAAGCTCAGCCGCAACATCACCGTTGCTGCCCGTCTCGGCGGTGACCCGCTGCCCGAGAACAACGCCAGCCTCGCCGCTGCCGTTGCCAAGGCCAAGGCTCAGTCCATGCCTAAGGACAAGATCAAGTCCGCTATCGACAAGGCTTTTGGTTCGGGTGCTGACGCCGCCGTCTACGAGAACATCGTGTACGAGGGCTACGGTCCCGCCGGTGTCGCCGTCTACGTCGACTGCCTGACCGACAACCGCAACCGTACCGCCGCTGATGTCCGTTCCGCCTTCTCCCACGCTGGTGGCAACCTGGGCACCTCCGGCTCCGTCGCCTTCCAGTTTGAGCGCAAGGGCCAGATCGTCGTCGCCAAGGAGATTCTGGACGAGAACGCCAAGAAGGAGACCATGATCGCCAACGGTGCTGCCGGTGACGAGGATGAGTTCATGATGGCTATCGCCGAGGCCGGTGGCGAGGACTACGAGGATGCCGGCGAGGAGTGGATCGTCTGGACTACTGCCAACGAGGTTATGGCTGTCTCCAAGGCGCTCGAGGAGCAGGGCGTCCAGGTCAAGGGTTCCGAGACCACCATGGTCCCGACCACCCCGACCGAGGTCTCTGGTACCGACGCCAAGAAGGTCCAGCGCCTCATCGACCGTCTTGAGGAGCTCGACGACGTCCAGGACGTCTACAGCACCATGGACATGACCGACGAGGTCATCGCTGCCCTCGAGGAGGAGTAGCGCCTGCACGGGTTAAGCCGTGCATATCTGGGCATAATGAAGCGAGCATGCAAGCCTCGTGGAATAGATGAGCCGGATCCGCGTGCGTAGAGCACCGGACCCGGCTCTTTTATAATGATGCGAACCGTTTTGCATTTCGAGAGCCGAGATTTGAAGGGAGCGCCGCGTGCGCGTACTCAAACGAGCCCTAGCGATCGTGTATCTTGCCGCCACCATCGTGGCGCTGGGTACGCTTGTCTGCCAGTTTTGGGGGCCGTATACGTATCGCTTTATGCTGCTGATGCGCGACCCCATGCCGCGCGTCGTCGTCACGGCGTGCGCCGGCGTCGTGGCGATCGGCGTGCTGGTAAGCTTTTTCCGCCTGATGTTCGCCCGTCGCGAGCCGTCCTGCGTGCATCCGGCGGGGGAGCGCAATATCGAGGTTACCCTTGCGGCGCTTTCTTCGTGCGCCAGGGTTGCTGCCGAGCGCGACGACCGCGTGATGGTCGAGCATGTCGAGGCCCGCGTCCAAGGCCCCGACGATTCGCACGTCCGTTTTAAGGTCGCGGCTATCGCGCTTGACGATAAGGACGTGGCATCTCTGGCTACCGCGATGCAGCAGCGCATCGAGGAAGCTTGCGATACCATGCTCGGCACGCCGGGTACGACCACGCGCGTCCGTTTTTTGCCGTCCAAGACTACCGTCCAGACCGTGGAGGTTTCCGGTGAGTGATACCAATCAAGATAAGACCGCTCGTACGCCGCGCCTGACGATTGACCAGAGCGCCACGCCGGCGAGCGAACCTGTTGATTCCAAAGCGGAGGCAACCGAGTTGCAAGATGCGGCAGCCGCGGATTTTGACGAGGCTATGGGTCTCATCAAGGGTACGGGCGCTGCCGTCTGGAGCTATGCTGTGCGTCATCCCAACACCACGCTCGGCGCCGTCGCCGGCTTTATCCTCGCCGTGTTGGTGCTCACGTTGGGCCTGTGGGACACGCTCGTCATTGCATTCTTCGTGCTGATCGGCGCTGTGATCGGCCAAATTCGCGACGGCGAGAACGGGATCGTCAACTTCTTCGGCCGTCTGTTTAGCGGCCGCTAATATGTATTCGACTGTCGCATCCGCGGCAGGCATAAGGAGGAACCATGGCTTTTAATACGAAGGTCGATGTAGCCGATACCGAGCTCGAGGCCGACGAGACCGTCGCCGCCGAGGCCGAGGACGTAACGCTCGAGGACGAGGCGCTCGTCGAGGCCGAACCCGCCGACGATGCGGACGAGGACGACGAGGAAGCGGATGAGTCCGAGGACTCGCTGACCTATTCCAACGGCGTGATCGAGAAGATCGTTGCCATGGCCACTCGCGAGGTCCCGCACGTTCTGGGCATGAAGGGCAACCTTATGCACTTTGTGCAGGAGCAGTTTGGTGCCGAGAATCTGACCAAGGGCGTGACGGTCGAGGTCACCGATGACAATCGCGTGGTCGTCAACATCTCCGTCATTATCGAGTACGGCGCCTATGCGCCCGCGATCTTCGACGATGTCAAGGCACGTGTCACCGAGCGCCTTGCCGCGATGACCGGCCTTGAGGTGGCGGGCGTCAACCTGCGCATCGAGGACGTCATTACCCCCGAGGAGTACGAGCACCGCACCAGCCAGCACGAATAACCTTCCAAAAAGGGACAGGTTTGTTTTGGCAGATTTTATCTGCGAAAACGCCAAACGGCCGACCGCGCAAGCAAAAGCGTGGCCGGCCGTTTCTGTACGCTCCCGATATAGTCATACCGCTCGTCTAACTAAGGGTTGCAATCCCCACGTTCCGCGTTACCCTAATGAGCGCATTGTTTCCAAATTGTTAACGAGGGGTTGCCGTAATGGCCGACGAGCACGAAACAGAAAGCAAGGCATGGGCAATTGAGGCCGCTGCGGCAGAGGCGGCGTCGCGCGCTGCCGAGGAGATGCATCGTCCTCCCGTGGTGCCGATGGAGCGCGTGGTCGATCGCGATGTTATCGAGCGAGGCGAGCGCGCTGGTCGCAAGCGCAGCCAGGAGCCGGGCTTTCCGCGCTTTTTTGCCGAGCTCAATTTGGGCCTGATCCTCACGGCCTTTGCCATCGTCGCGTTTAAAACCCCTAATCACTTTGCTTTTGGCGGTACCTCGGGCGTGTCGGTCATTCTGTCCACGCTGTTCCCGACCCTGCCCGTCGGCGTTTTTATGTGGATTATCAACGCGGTCCTGGTCGTTCTGGGCTTTATTTTTTTGGAGCGCAAGGCAATCCTGTGGAGTGTCTTTGCCTCGTTTGCGCTGTCCGCCTATGTTTCGCTGTTTGAGCTCTTTATTCCGACCGATGTCTCGATGACGGGCGATATGTGGCTTGACCTATGCTTTGCCGTGATTCTGCCGGCGCTCGGCAGCGCTATCGTCTTTGATATTGGCGCCTCGACGGGCGGCACGGACATTCTCGCTATGATCCTCAAACGCCGCACCACGCTTGAGATCGGTCGTGCGCTGCTGCTGGTCGATATCGGCATCGTGACCATTGCGGCCTTCTTGTACGGTCCGCGCGTCGGTCTGTACTGCGTGCTCGGCCTGTTTGCCAAGACGCTCGTGGTCGACAAGGCCATCGAGAGCATTCACCTGCGCAAAGTCTGCACGGTCATTTGTTCCGAGCCCCTTAAGGTCGAGGAGTTTATCGTCAAGCATCTCAACCGTACGGCGACTATCAGCCGCGGCTACGGTGCTTTCTCGGGCAAGTGCGTGACGGTGATTATGAGCGTGCTGAGTCGTCGCGAGGCCGTGCAACTGCGTCGCTACGCGCGCGAGATCGATCCGGGTGCCTTTATCACGATTGTCGACAGCTCCGAGATCGTCGGCAAGGGTTTCCGCGGAACGAACTAACGCGGTCGAGCTCATCAAACAATCGAATAGCGCCCTGCGCATTGCAAATGCGTCATGTTGGAGTATTTGTCCCCACATTGGGTGATAATGATGACAAAGACATCGTTTGCGATCCAAGTGATTCGTTCGAGATACGAAGGGATGATTCTATGTTCTGCTCGCAGTGTGGCGCCCCCATGGGCGATAACGACAAGTTCTGCGGCGCGTGTGGTGCCCCCAATGCCGGTGCCGCAGCCTCTACCCCTCAGGGTCAGCCTCAGCCTCAGCAGTTTGCCCCTCAACCGCCCGTGGCGAATGCGCCAAAGGGCTGTGTGGCTCAGGCGTTCCAAGATATGACCAAGACCCCGGGCGTGCTTCAGCGTGTATGCCAAATCGCGTTTTGCCGGCGCTGATTTGCGTTGTGTCGGTACTCGTGCTGTTTATTCCCGTTATCGGCGGTATTGCAGCTGCCATTGGCTTTTTGGCAGCTTGCATTGCGAGCGTGTGCGGTTCCGGCTTTGGTATTGAGTGGGGCCGTGATCTTTCGCTCAAGGTCGATGACGGCATGGACCGTCCACTCATGCGTTCCACGTCGTTTGGTCTCGGAGTCTTTTCGAGCGTTATTTCGGTCGTGCTCGAGGTTATCGCTGCCATTCCCGTTATCGGTGTAGTGCTTTCGCTGGTGGAGAGCGTGGTAATTGGCGCCGCGGGCTCGTATTCTTATTACGGCTCTTATGCGCTCGAGGCTGCGCTGTTTGGCTCGCTTGGCCTGCTTGTCCTGGCTATGATTGCCACGGCGGTCTTG
>CAUAGV010000092.1 GCA_958428675.1 uncultured Collinsella sp. | reverse complement strand
CTTCATATGCGCTTGTGACTCCCTTTGCTCGTGAATCCGTTTTGAATGGATATGCTAAACGCTCGCATGCGTCCGTGCGTCAGAAACGCTTGAATATTTCGAGGCTATTACCGGCATCGTTTACCGAAACCGCGGCGTGCTGCGGCGATTTGCGTCCGCGCTGCACGGTATAATAAATCCGTTCAACAGATCTGCCTGCCGAAGCGGGCATACACAGAGGACTCATCGCTATGAACCGTGAGAGGTATCGCGGCGACCTGCCCCTATCGGGGGTGGGCGCCTATGTCATCGCTTAAGACGACGCATCGCTGGGCGGTCGCTCAGCAAAACCCCGAACTCGAAAAGGAGCTTTCGGCTGGCCTGGGCATTCCCGGGCTGGTGGCGCGCATTATGGTCGCGCACGGCATTACATCCATCGAAGAAGGCCAGCTGTTTTTGACGCCTTCGCTCGATCGCGACTGGGCCGACCCACTCATTATCCCGGGTATGTCGGTCGTTGCCGACCGCGTCGAGCGTGCTATTCGCAACCACGAGCACATTGCGGTCTTTGGCGATTTTGACGTTGACGGTATTACGTCGACCTGCCTGTTAACCGAGGCACTGCGCACGTTTGGCGCCGATGTCACGCCGTTTATTCCGCATCGCTTTGACGAGGGCTACGGTCTTTCGCGCGCGGCGCTCGACCGCGTTAACGAGCTCGCTCGCCCCCAGTTGATCGTGACCGTCGATAACGGCATTGCCGCCAAGGAAGAGGTTTCCTATCTGGAGAGCCTGGGAATCGATCTGGTGGTTACGGACCACCATGAGCCGTCCGACCAGGTGCCGCAGGGCGTGCCCCTGACCGACCCCAAGCTCGAGGATGAGGGGCCCTCGCGTGAACTTGCCGGTGCTGGTGTGGCGCTCAAGCTGGTGCAAGTCCTGGGTGAGCGCCTGGGCAAGCCGTCGTATTGGCGTTCGCTAATCGAGGTCGCGGCGCTGGGCACCGTGTCCGACATGATGCCGCTCACGCCCGAGAACCGCGCGCTGGTTGCCGAGGGCATCCAGCAGATGCGCGTAACCGCTCGCCCCGGCTATATCGCGCTTGCCGCGCTCGCCAAGGCGGACCTTTCGAGCATTACGGCGGATGGCCTGTCATTCTCGCTCATTCCCCGCTTAAACGCTGCCGGTCGCATGGCCGATCCCAAGCTGGCGCTCGACCTGCTGCTTGCCCGCGATCCCATCGAAGCAAGCGCACTGGCGGCTGAGCTCGAGGAGATTAACCGCCAGCGCCGTGAGATCGAGGCGGAGCTCACGCGCGATGCCATGGCAAAGGTCGAGAAGACCTATGACGGCGGACGCGCGATCGTTGTGGGCGGCGAAGGCTGGCACGAGGGCGTCAAGGGCATCGTGGCAAGCCGTCTGACCAACCGCTATCACGTGCCGGCGCTGCTGTTCTCGATCGAGGACGGTATCGCGCGCGGCTCTGGTCGCTCGGTGGGCAAAGTCAACCTGTTCGACGCCGTAGAACGCTGCTCCGATCTGCTGATTCGTCGCGGCGGACATGCGGGCGCGGTGGGCGTGACCATCGAGGCATCCAAGCTCGATGAGTTCCGCCGCCGCCTTTCCGCCGTGCTATCGGAGCTTCCCGCCGAGGACTTTGAAGACACCGACGAGGTCGCCGCCACCGTCGACCTTTCCGAGCTGAATATCGAGACCATCGAGCAGATCTCCCGCCTTGAGCCGTTTGGCCAGGGCAACAAGGTGCCGCTGCTGGCTGCCGAGGGCGTGACGATGTGCGACCGCGCCGTGGTGGGCAAAACCGGCGAGCACATGCGCTTTGTGGCGACCGATGGCGCCGCGAGTGTGCCGGCCATTATGTTCCGCGTGCCGCAAATCGATAAGCTCATCAACTGCGATAGCGCTGTCGACTTGGTGTTCGAGGCCGTTGCCGAGCATTGGCAGGGGCGTGTGAAGCCCAAGCTCATGATCAAGGATGTCTTGGTCCGCGATACCACGGCGCCCAGCGTTGACGACCCGGCATGCGAGCTTCGCCGCGGCGTGGAGCCTGCGGACGCCGGTCTTCGTCTGGAGTCCCACAAACGCCAAACGCTCGCCCAGCTTTCTTATACCGAGCTGACGCGCTCGCTTATCCATAGTTTTATCGGCTCGAACCAGCCGCACCGCGCGCAGGTCGAGGCGCTCGATGCCCTGGCCGATCACCAAAGTGTTCTGGCCGTTATGGGAACGGGGCGCGGCAAGTCTCTTATCTTCCATGTGCATGCTGCGCGCGAGGCTGTCCTTCGCGGACGTGCGAGCATCTTTGTCTATCCGCTGCGCGCGCTTGTTGCCGACCAGGCCTATCACCTCTCGTCGACGATGGCAGCGCTTGGCATTGGCGTTGGCGTGCTGACCGGCGAGACCGTGGAGGCCGCACGCGATGGCGTGTTCGCCGGCCTAGCTTCGGGCCGCACCGGTATCGTGCTCACGACGCCCGAGTTCCTATCTATCCACCGCGACCGCTTTGCGCGTTCGGGGCGCATCGGTTTTGTCGTTGTCGACGAGGCGCATCATGCCGGTCTCGCCAAGGGCGGCGACCGCAGCGCCTATCTCGACATGCCCGATATCCTCAAGGCCCTGGGTGATCCGGTCGTTATGGCGGCGACGGCCACCGCAACGGCTCCGGTTGTGGCCGAGCTCGCCCGCGCGCTACCGATTACCCGTACGGTGGTCGACGAGACGGTGCGCGAGAACTTGCAACTCGAGGATGACCGAGATCTTGCGAGCCGCGAAAACCGCCTGGTGTCAATTGTGGCGACGGGGGAGAAGACCGTCGTCTACGTCAACTCGCGCGACCAGTCCGTGGCGCTTGCTAAGACGCTGCGCAAGCGGGTACCCGATTGCGCGACCCGCATCGCGTTCTATAACGCGGGGCTTGCGCGCTCCGATCGTCGCCGCGTCGAGGAGGCGTTTCGTGACGGAAGCCTCAGTTGCATCGTTTCGACCTCTGCCTTTGGTGAGGGCGTAAACCTGCCCGATATCCGCCATGTCGTGCTCTACCACATGCCGTTTGGCGCCATCGAGTTCAACCAGATGAGCGGACGCGCCGGTCGCGACGGTCAACCTGCCGTGATTCACCTGCTCTATTCGTCGCGTGACGCTCGCATTAACGAGCGCCTGCTCGACTGCTACGCGCCCGAGCGCGACGAGCTCGTCACGCTCTATCGAGCGCTGCAGACTATGTGGCGCTCCAACCGCGGCAAGACCGGAGACGACTCGTTTAGCGCGAGCGATATCGACATCGCGCAGATGTGCCTTGCCATCGATGCTCGCACGCCGGTCGACGAGCGCTCGGTGGAAAGTGGCCTGGGAATCTTCGAAGAGCTTGGTTTCTGTCGCGTTTCGGGGTTTGACGACACCCGTCGCATCGCGATGGCCGAAAACCCCGGCCGTGTGCAATTGAGCAGGTCAATTCGCTATTTGGAGGGCTTGCGCTCGCGCATGGAGTTCTCGGCTTTCCGGAGTTGGGCGCTCGATTCGTGCGCTTCTGATATGCTAGCCAAAGTTAACCGCCCGATCGTACCGCGGGCCTAGGGGAAGGGGACCTCGATGGATGCCGCAGCCCGTACCGCCCATGATTCCACCCTCCAGCCGTTCTCGGAGATGGAGCACTATAAGCATGCCGATGAGCTGCCGCCCGAGATTATGGCGGACAGCTACGACAAGCTGGAGCGCCTGTGCCTCAAATATATGAATGAGGACGACTTTTCTAAGGTGGAGCAGGCCTATTGCTTTGCTGCCGAGAAGCACTGCAACCAAAAGCGCCGCTCGGGTGAGATGTACATCAACCATCCCGTCGAGGTGGCCATCATTTTGGCCGATCTCAAGATGGACTGCGATGTGGTGTGCGCCGCGCTGCTGCACGATACCGTCGAGGATACCGAGACCTCGCTTGCCGATGTTTCCGGTCTGTTTGGCGATACGGTGGCCGAGCTCGTCGATGGCGTGACCAAGCTCACCAACATCGAAGTTGACAGCATGGACGAGAAGCAGGCGCTTACACTGCGCAAGATGTTCCTCGCCATGTCCAAAGACATTCGCGTTATCATCGTCAAACTTGCCGACCGCCTGCATAACATGCGTACGCTGGCGGCCCTTCGCGAGGACCGTCGCCTGTTTAAGGCTCGCGAGACCATGGACGTGTATGCGCCCCTGGCCGACCGTCTGGGCATGAGCTCCATTAAATGGGAGCTCGAGGACCTGTCCTTCTTCTACCTGGAGCCCGATGCCTACCAGCGCATCGCGCGCATGGTGGCGGAGTCGCGCGAGGTCCGTGAGCGCTATCTGGCCGAGACCATCAAGACGCTCACCGACGAGCTTAACCGCATTGGTTTGGAAGACTTCCAGATCAACGGCCGTTCCAAGCACTATTGGTCCATCTACCAAAAGATGAAGCGCAAGGGCAAGGAATTCTCCGAGATCTACGACCTGGTGGCGCTGCGCGTCATCACACATTCGGTGCGCGATTGCTACTCCACGCTTGGCGCGGTGCATACGCTGTGGCACCCCATGCCTGGTCGCTTTAAAGACTATATCGCCATGCCCAAGGTCAATAACTACCAGTCGCTCCATACGACGGTTATCGGCCCCACAGCCCGCCCGCTCGAGATTCAGATTCGAACCTACGAGATGCATGAGCAGGCCGAGTACGGCATTGCCGCCCACTGGCTATATAAGAAGTCGGGTGGATCGTCTGCCTCCAAGACCAACGATGCGCAGCGTCTGGACGATCAGATTAACTGGCTCAAGCATTCACTCGATTGGGCGGCGTCTGACGAGATCACCGATGCCAAGGAATACCTGCACTCGCTGAAGGTTGACCTGTTTGACCAGGAGATTTTTGTCTTTACGCCCAAGGGTGAGGTCATGGCACTTCGTGCCGGCTCCACGCCGCTCGACTTTGCCTACGCCGTTCACACCGAGGTGGGAAACCATTGCGTCGGCGCCAAAATCAACGGTGCGGTGGCTCCGCTCACGCACGAGATTAAGACGGGTGACCGTGTCGAGATTCTGACTAACAAGAGTTCCAAGCCGTCGCGTGATTGGCTCAAGATCGTTAAGACACCTTCCGCCAAGTCAAAGATCCGCCGCTATTTTGCCGCCGCGACCAAAGACGATGACGCTGCTGCCGGCCGCGATATGCTGGCCAAGGACCTGCGTAAGCGTGGCTATGGCATTTCTACGCCGCGTTCGACGCGTGCGCTCAACGCCGTGGCGGAGCAGTTTAACTTCAAGCAGCTCGAGGACCTGTTTGCCGCCGTCGGCGCCGGCAAGGTTGCCCCGCGCGCTGTGGGCAATAAGGTCGAGCAAATCTTGGACCCCAAGCCCGAGGAACAGCTCACCAAGGCCGAGGCTATCGCCGAGGTCGTGAAGCAGCCTGCTCGCGGCTCCAACCGCAAGCCGCAAAAGCGCGGCAAGAGCGCCAGTAACGGCATTATCGTCAAGGGCGAGAGCAACAGCGGCCTACTGGTCCGTCTGGCTCATTGCTGCAACCCCGTGACGGGCGACGACATCGTCGGCTTCATCACGCGCGGTCGTGGCGTTTCGGTGCATCGCGCCAACTGTCCCAACGTCAAGGGTCTTATGGAGCATCCCGAGCGCATGATCGAAGTGGAGTGGGACGGCGCTGCCGACACCCTCTTCCAGGTCGAGATCGTGGTCGAGTGCCTGGACCGCATGGGCCTTCTCAAGGATGTCACCATTGCCATTGGCGATGCGGGCGGCAATATCCTTTCTGCCGCCACGTCGACCAACCGCGAGGGTATTGCAACCCTGCGCTTTATGGTCGAGATCTCGGACGCGAGTGGTCTTGATCCGCTGCTGGCCTCCATCAGCAGCGTTGACTCGGTCTACGACGCGCGCCGCCTGATGCCCGGTGAGGGTGGAGCCCAGCTTAAGCGCCGCGTTTAGTCGCGACGAACGTGTCACATTATCGATATTCGCTACACTCGAGGCATCGTTTGATGCCTCGAGTTCTATAGAGAGGAGAGGGACATGAGTGCTGTGTCCTTGGATTTAACTCCCAAGGGATCGGTCGAGATCGAGACGCTCGTAAACGGTCCCATTCAGACCAATAGCTATGCTGTTATTTCGGACAATGAGTGCGTGATTATCGACCCCGCATGGGAAGGCGAACGCCTAGTGGAGCATATTCGAGCCGAGCATCCCGGCGTACGCGTGTTTGGCGCCGTATGCACTCATGGCCATGCCGATCATGTTGGTGGTGTTGTAGGCGTGCGAACCACCGTTGGCGAGGGCTGCCAGTATGAGCTGTGTGCTAAGGATGTGGCGGTGCCGCATGCGAACATCGAGGAACAGCGAACTATGTGGGACATTGAGACGCCTGACCCCGGGGAGCCGACACGCCTGCTCGCCGAGGGCGATGCTATCGAGGTGGGCGATATCTACCTGCAGGTGATCGAGACGCCAGGGCATACGCCGGGCGGGATCGTCTTGTTTGCTGCCACCGAGCAGGGGAACATTGCCTTTGTGGGCGACACCCTGTTTCCGGGTGGGCACGGCCGCACCGATCTTTCTGGAGGAGACGAGGCGGCAATTCTGCGCTCGCTCTCCAAGCTCGCCCGGCTTCTCCCGCCCGATACCGTTTGCCTAACCGGCCATGGCGATTCGACCACCATGGCACGCGAGCTCATGCAGAACCCTTTCATGCGGATGTAGCTTAATAGTCGGCTTTTGAAGCACGAGAAGCGTCCAAACGTCAAGCTATTTTTCCCCAACGGGTCGAGTCCGTAGGGCAAACGGTCAAAAAAGACTGTTTGGGTTGATTTCCGATCTCAGCCGAACACATTGAGCAA
>CAUAGV010000091.1 GCA_958428675.1 uncultured Collinsella sp. | reverse complement strand
TCCAGCATACCCCCAACTGACCGGCCTGTCCGACAAATCGAATGCCAAACAAAGCCAGACGCTCCAAACAGAAAAGTCGATGCTCTTGCGTTACAGGCAAACGACAATTGAATTGACAAGTTAACCAGTGGTAATTTCTGGTATTTTTGTTTACTGCCTTTAACTTTTTGCGGTAAGCAACATGAGTTCTATGGCAGTTACCTATCATGTGCGACGCACATGACCACTGTCCATCCGGGTGCAACAGGAAAGGAGAGCAGCACCCAACGACCGATCGATAGAAAAGAGGTTCTATGCACAACGATAACGCTGTGCTGCGCAAGCTCAACACTGTGGGCAGCAATGCCTGCCGAGGCGCACTCATCGCCGCGATGACCGTCTCGATGATGCCTACCAGCGCTTTTGCCGCAGCAGCAACAACGGAGACCGGCTCCGAAGCTACCAACAACGCGCCGATCTCCGCCACCAGTGAGGAAACGAAGTCCCTCAGCTCCGAGTATAGCCTGAGTGCCGTCTCTGACGACGCCGCATCCTCCTCGACCAGCTACGATTTGACTAAAATCGCAGATGGTACGTATGAGGGCACGGCCACGGCCGACTCGAAGGACCCGCTCAATAAAGCTGGCGACGAATGGAACGCAGCTGATGGAAAGTATGACGTCAACGTCAGCGTAACCGTCAAGTCTGGCAAAATTGCCAAGGTCGAAGTCGCCGACTACAGTAGTTTGGGCGACGATGACTGGGACCGCATGGACAAGGCCGTTAACGGTTTTAGCAAAAAAGGCACGTCCTATAAGGGCATCGTCGAGCAAATCGAGACTGCCGGCAACACTACCTCAATCGATGCTGTTTCGACCGCCACGATCTCGTCCAACGCCATCAAGGCTGCCGTCGATAATGCCCTGCAAGCTGCCTATGACGAGCAGAATCCGTCGACCCCTGCGACCGACGAGTACACCTACGGTTACGCTGGCCTGACGTGGGCCGAGTATTGGGCTGGTGAAAACGTGCAGGCGGCAGGGTCCTCCGCTTCGTCGAGCGAGCTCGATTCCCGCAACGAGGCCGACAAGGGCGCTTTTGACGTGGTGACCCGTGCAACCTTTAACCACGGCCTGCATCGCGGCAGCTATCAGTGCACCGACGTGATCAAAACTGCCGAGGGCGTAAAAATTTACCCTTCGTATTATCCCGACAGCAAGTCCTTTGTTGATGTCGATGGCAACGTCTTTTCTATTGACAGCAAGGCTAAGACCGTGACGGCGGCCGACGGCACGGTGTACACCATGACGGGTCACGAGGTCACGGGACTCAAGTACGTTCCCGTCAAAATCAAGACCAGCGACCTCGAGGCTTTTAAGGCGAGTCACAGCTTTGTCGCCAATGGCGAGACGCTCGCCGGCGGCTACGGCGAAAATAACCTCCAGGCTTACTCCGGCCTGGTTGCGGACGTCGATGCCAACACCAACGGCATTAAGACCGTGACCAACAACAACGGAACCTTCAACTTCTCGGCCGCCGCCACCGGCACCGACTCGGGCATCGAGGGCCAGGAGCTCAAGACCGCCACGGATATCAAGCCCACGGTCAAGGAAGCGAGCGGCTCCTACGGCGAGTTCCTGCGCGTAGACCTCAACGGCAACTATGGCGACCTGGGCGCCAATATGCAAAGCGTCACCTGGACCTATTACGGCGACGACGCGACCTACACCAACGCCCTTGCCAGCTACGGCACCAAGTTCGCGGCCGACAACTGGATGCACAAGTCCATGGGCATTCAGCTGGGCCTCACTAAATCCGAGCGCTGCCAGCTGCCCGAGGGCACCAACGGCACCGGCTACTGGAAGCTCACCGTCCACGCCTTGGGCTACAACGATTACACCTACACCTTCCAGGCGACCGATGACAACATCGTGGGCGCCAAGGAGCCAGTGACCGACGCCACCAAGGCCCAGCTGCAGGAGCTCTACGACAAGGCGACGTCCCTCGATAAGTCCAAGTACACCGAGGACTCCTGGACCGCCTCGTCCATCGAGACCGAAACTGCCGAGACCAAGGACCTGCTCGCCAAGAAAAACCTAGGCGAAGCCGAGGCCGCCGAGCAGATCACTCACCTGCAGGGCGCGCTCGACGCGCTCGTGAGCCTGTATCCCCAGGCCGGCGACTACGTGCTCATGAACATCCCCTACGCCGATTTCTATGCCGCCGAGAGCAACAACGCCGGTACCGACATCGTGACCTCGGCTACGCTGCAGAAGACGCGCTCCAGCTTGGCGAGCGGCTCCTACCACGTCAATTCCGACGGTACGGATATCTCGGGCGCCACGTTTGCCGTCAAGGTGGGCGAAGGCGACATCGATTGGTCCAAGTTCACCCGCGTGACCGACAACAGCTCCGTTACGATCACCACCTCGATCAAGGGCAAGGAGTCCACGACAACCTACACGGGCAAGAACGCCCTGTTTGAGTCTGCGAGCTACTCTTACTACGTGCTGCCCGCCGGCGAGGTTCCGACCAATTACAAGGAGCTCACCTCCGATTCCGAGGGCAACCTGAGCTTTGGCGCTGTCGAGGGCAAGGAAACCACCGAACTTGCAAACGTCACCGCCGACTTTAAGACCTCCAGCAAGTACGGCGACTACGAGATTGACTTTAAGAACCTGCGCGAGCAGATGGTCGACGCCGACGGCAACCAGGCGACCGTATACGGTGCCGTGGTCAATGCCGCCGATGCGGACGGCACCACCGAGGGCTATGGCATGCGCACCGTCGAGAACATCTGGAAGGGCAAGGAGATTGCCTGGAGCTGCGGCCTGGTCAACGAGTCTCACGGCAGCCCGTTGAGCTCGCGGCACTACAAGTCCATGATGGGCAAGACCATCAAGAGTGTGACGTTCTACACCTCTACGGGCACCTACACCGTTGCCATGAACCAGTACGTCCCCGTCAAGGATGCCGACGCCGCCATCAAGGCCAAGGACGCCTCGCTTGACGGTGCCAACGCCACCGTCAATGCCGATGTCACCTTGCCTGAAGGCTTTGACGCCGCCTACCAGATTGACGGTCAGGATGTCGAGCCGCTCGCCAGCAACGCGCGCAGCTCCGTGTCCGTCACGTTTGACGCCTCGGCTCTTAAGCCCGGCAGCCACACGCTGACCGCCATCGACAAGAGTGGCAAGTTCGCCGATATCAGCACGGGCTTTACAGCAACCAGCTCCAAGCTCGTCGCAAGCTTTGACGCGGCAAACCTTAAGCTCATCGCCGCCAACGATGCCACGGACGAGGATCTTGCCAACTACCTCGCGAACATCTCCAAGGTCACTGTCAACGGTACCGAGTACAGCGCGCAGGGCCGCGGTGCGGTAAAGATCTTCAACGCCGACGGCTCGCTTAACCTGGCGGCCGCCAATCAGGATAAATCGCTGGTGTTCAA
Organism: uncultured Collinsella sp.; assembly: GCA_958428675.1. Classification (GTDB taxonomy): domain Bacteria; phylum Actinomycetota; class Coriobacteriia; order Coriobacteriales; family Coriobacteriaceae; genus Collinsella. Next base: position 3,443 of record CAUAGV010000091.1, on the reverse strand, counting down.
TGCCAACGGCGACTACCAGATTGAGGTCGAGGCCACCGGCTACACCACCAACCTGCGCTTCACCTACACCAAGTCGGCCGACAAGACGGCACTCAACGCCGCAATTGAGGCCGCTGCCAAGTTGAGCAACGACCAGGGCACCTACACCGCCGCATCTTGGGATGCGTTCCAGGACGCGCTGAGCGCTGCCCAGGGCGTTAACGAAAGCCCCGCGGCTTCCGACGACGAGGTTGCCAACGCCCTCTTGACGCTCCAGAACGCTCAGGCCGCGCTCGCCAAGGCCGCAACGACCGACCAAAAGACCGACCTTAAGGTCGAGATTGGCCGTGCCGATGTGCTGAACGAGTCCGACTACACCGCCGACTCCTGGAAGGCATACCAGTCCGCGCTGGCTGCAGCCCAATCCGTGCTTTCGAAGGACGACGCCTCTGCCGCCGACGTCGAGGCGGCAACGACTGCGCTCAAGACCGCCCGCGAGGCGCTCGCCAAGCCCAGCCAGAGCTCCAAGGACAACTCCACGAGCACCACGACGACCACGACGACGACCACCGATACCAAGAAGGCCAATGCATCCAAGAAGGACGCAAGCGGCCTCCCCGGCACTGGTGATACCCAGATCGCCACGGTCGGCATCTTCGCCGGTATCGGCGCCGCCATCGCGGCCGCCGGCGTCGCCATCCGCCGCCGCATGCAGCACTAGCGCCTAAAACGCGCGCCACGCGCTCGCAACGCAAGCGCCCGCAGCCCCAACCAGGGCTGCGGGCCTTTTCTCATACTCGACCACGGGAGACCACCCACAAATGGACAACTACCAACCCAAGCACTCAAAAGCCAAGGCGCTCGGCCACGGCCTCGCCACGGCAGGCTTCATCGTGCCCTCGATCGCCGTGGGCGCAACCGTAGCCCTCGTGGTGTCCCAGTACACCCCGCTCGTGGCCAAGACGGTCGCCGCCACGCCCGCGCAAGAGGCCGCAGGCGCCGACCTCAAGACCGTCGACACCTCCAACGTCCAGAAGGAGACGGCAACGCCGGCAACCGAATCGCTCGACCCCTCGGCCTATGGTATGGACGCCGCAAACCTCAAGGACGGCACCTATGAAGGCACAGGTACCGGCTTTAGGGGCAGTATCACCGTGCGCGTGACCATCGCGGGCGGCAAGATCGTGGCAATCGACATAGTGTCGTCTGCAGACGACCCAGCCTACTTTGGGCGTGCCCGGGCGATCACCCAGTCGGTGATTAGCGCTCAGTCGACGTCGGTCGACACTATCTCGGGTGCCACGTATTCATCAAAAGGCCTGCTCATGGCCATCAAAAACGCACTGGTCAAGGCATCGGGCGGGCTTGCCGAGGCTGTTGCCCCCGCCCCTGCGGCCGGCGGCTCCTCCAATAAGCCCCACCACACCATCGACCCCTTCACGCCCGCCGGCGACTACGCAGACGGCGTCTACACCGACTCCGCCTGGGGATACAGCGAGGACACGCCCGTCAGCGTGCGCGTGACCATCGCGAACGGCAAGATCGCCAACATAGAACTCGTGAACACGGGCGACACGCCCGAGTATTGGAGCCGCGCCTGGAACGCACTCCCCGGGCTCGTCATGCAAAAGCAAAGCGTCAATGTCGACACTGTGACAGGAGCCACGTATTCGAGCGAGGGCATCCTGGGCGCCATCCAGGGCTGCCTTAAGCAGGCCGCAGCCAGCACAAAGGACCCCGAGCCCGCGCCCGGCCCCGACCCCGCGCCCAACCCGGACCCCTCGCCCGACACGCCAGACGAGGTCCACTACGCCGACGGCGACTTTACAGGATACGCCCTCTGCAAAAACGAGGAGGACGACGAAGCCTTCAGCCCCTACTACGTCAAGCTCACCGTCACCGTTAAGGACGGCAAGGTTACCGGTATCCACGATATCGAGGGTGTAGGCGGCAAGCCTGACGAGAGCCTCTCCGACGCGCTTGATCCCTTTGACGAGGATAACGAGCCCTACCTCGATAACGCCATCGACGGCCGCACCTTCCGCGGTACCGTCTACACCGGCATCCCCGAGCAGCTGCTCGCGGGCACCGAGGCTGGCAAGATCGACGTGGTGGCGCGCGCCACCTACTCCAGCCGCGCCATCGCCAACGCCTACACCGACGCCCTCGCGCGCTCGGCCGCGGCTTATAAGGATGCGAACGACAGCAAAGGCGACAAGGCAGACGCTTCTGACAAGACAAACGCCCCCGATGAGCCTACGGCCAACCCGACCGCCGCAAACGGGGCCACCGAGGAGGCTGGCGCCCATGCGTAACCCGTTTGTCCTCCTTGGGCGCCACCTCTGGCGCAACCGCAATTTCTATCTCAAAGCCGTCAACGCCGCGGCCGTCGTCGCCATCGTGGCGGGCTACAGCAGCTGGGCCGCCCAGGCGGCAGAGGCCGACGCCCGCACCCAGGCGGAGGCTGTCCAGGCCGAGCGCTCGCAGACGCGCGGCGCCTACGACACCGACGGCACCTTCGAGGGCAGCGCCCAGGGCTACGGCGGCACTGTCACCTGCCGCGTGACCATCGAGAACGGATACATCGAAAGCGTCGAGGTCACGGACCACGCCGGCGAGACCCCCGCCTACTTTGCGCAGGCCGAGGGCCTCACGCAGACCATCTGCGATGCCCAGGGAACCAACGTCGACACCGTCTCGGGTGCCACGTTCTCGAGTGCCGGCATCCTAAACGCCGTCAACGCGGCGCTTGAGCAGAGCAACGCCGGAGGTACGCAGTAATGGCCAGGACTGCATCCACCAAGACCCGCGGCGCAAAGCGCCCCGCGGGAACCCTTGAGAGCCTGCGCAACGGCGCAAACGTCATCGCGCACCCCAAGAACAAGATGCAGGAGCGCCTGCGCCGACAGTACCTCCATCGCGGTGTGCGCTGGTGCGTACAGTTCGGCTTTCTCATCTGCTTCCCGGCCGCCTGGAACGCCGCCTTCACCGGCGTCAAGTACATCTTCACGCAGCTCGGGAGCCATGCACCCATCGAGCTCACCGGCTTTTTATCCCTGCTTTTGGCCCTCTTGGCCTTCACCTGCGTGTTCGGCCGTTTCTTCTGCGGCTTTGCCTGCGCCTTCGGTACGCTCGGCGATATCGTCTACGCGCTTGCAACCCCGCTGCGCCGGACACTCCGCCTTGAGGGCAAGGGCGCGCACCGGCTCCCCGCGGGCGTGCAGCACGCGCTCCAGCTCGTCAAGTACGCCGTCCTCGTGGGCATCTGCGCCCTCTGCGTGATGGGTATCTGGCCCCAGGCCTCGGGCGCGAGCCCCTGGGTCGCCTTCGCCGGCATCACTGCGCGCTCGCTCGAGGGCATCGCGCCCACGGCCTTTGCCGCGCTTGGCGCGGTCATGGTTGGGATGGCCTTTGTCGAGCGTTTCTTCTGCCAGTTCCTCTGCCCCTTCGGCGCCATATTCTCG
>CAUAGV010000090.1 GCA_958428675.1 uncultured Collinsella sp. | reverse complement strand
CAAAGAGACTCGCTAGTCTCTAGTCACATACGCCAGTAGTTCAATTGGTAGAGCATCGGTCTCCAAAACCGAGTGTTGAGGGTTCGAGTCCTTCCTGGCGTGCCAGTCATTATTCCGTAAGCTCCCACTTGGGGGCTTACGGTTTACTCATGTATAAGCGCATTGCGCGGAGGTAACCCAAATGGCCAACAAGAAGAACAAGAAGAAGGCTCAGCAGCCGGCACCTGCCAACAGCGCTGCCGCCAACTCCAAGGTTGAGGCCAAGAAGGCCGTTGCCAAGAAGAACGAGAAGGCTGCGAAGTCCAAGAAGAACGAGAAGCCTGGTTTCTTCGCCCGCACCAAGAAGTATTTCGCTTCGGTCAAGTCCGAGATGAAGCGTGTCACGTGGCCCGATAAGAAGGAGCTCGTGAACTACTCGGTCGTCGTCTGCGCTTCTCTGGTCGTCGTCGGCGTCGTCATCGCTCTGCTCGATGCTGGCTTTGGCGAGGCTCTTGCTCTGTTCTCTGGATTGAGGGGCTAAACCATGTCTAAGCGTTGGTACGTCGTTCACACTTACTCCGGATACGAGAACCGCGTAAAGTCCGATCTCGAGCATCGTATCGAGACCATGGGCATGCAGGACCGTATCTTTGATATCGAGATTCCTATGGAGCGCGTCACCGAGATCAAAGAGGGTGGCAAGCGCGAGACCAAGGATTCCAAGATCTTCCCGGGTTATGTCTTGGTCCGCATGGAGATGGATGACGATGCTTGGACGTGCGTTCGTAACACACCTGGCGTCACCGGTTTCCTAGGCGGCAACGGTAAGCCCGCTCCGCTTTCCCGCGACGAGTACAACAAGATGACTCGTCGTCCCGGTAAGGGCGATTCGCCCAAGCGCACCTCGGTTGATATTCAGGTCGGCACGTCCGTCCGCGTCACCGATGGCCCGCTTACCGACTTTGATGGCAAGGTCTCCGAGGTTAACACCGAGGCTGGCAAGCTCAAGGTCACGCTGATGATCTTTGGCCGCGAGACGCCGGTCGAGCTCGACTTTAACCAGGTCGCTGTCATCGCTTAAGTTTTCGTCCGTTCGCGCGAGCGTGCTTCTTCTGTGACTGCTCATCTCAGGAGTGCTTCTAACACGTGCGTGCTTACGATATAGCAAGTACTTCACACTCGTGATTCGAAAGGAATGACCATGGCTGAGAAGAAGGTTGCCAACGTCATTAAGCTCCAGATTCCTGCTGGTGCAGCTAACCCCGCTCCTCCCGTCGGCCCCGCCCTGGGCGCTGCTGGCGTGAACATCATGCAGTTCTGCCAGGCCTTTAACGCCGAGACGCAGGACAAGAAGGGCGACATTATCCCCGTTGAGATCTCTGTCTACGAGGATAAGTCCTTCTCCTTCATCACCAAGACCCCGCCGGCGGCTCACCTCATCAAGAAGGAGCTGAACCTCAAGTCTGGTTCCGCTAAGCCCCAGGCCGACAAGGTTGGTCAGCTCTCCCAGGAGCAGCTCACCAAGATCGCCGAGATCAAGATGCCGGACCTCAATGCCAACGACATTGACGCCGCCAAGAAGATCATCGCCGGTACCGCCCGTTCCATGGGCGTCACCATCGCTGAGTAGCGATTTCTTATGGTAATGACGGGTGCTCCGACCGGGGCGCCCGTTAAATGTGTGCAATAGGGCACACGATACGATGTGGGAGGGCTCACGCCCGTTTAACCACAGGAGGTAATGCAGATGGCTAAGCATGGTAAGAGCTATAACGCCGCTGCCGAGAAGATCGACCGCGCCACGCTCTACACCCCCCTTCAGGCTGCCAAGCTCATCAAGGAGCTCGACACCGCCAAGTTCGACGAGACCGTCGAGGCCCACTTCCGTCTGGGCATCGATACTCGTAAGGCTGACCAGAACATCCGTGGTTCCATCTCCCTGCCCCACGGCACCGGCAAGACCGTTCGTGTTGCCGTCTTCGCCGAGGGCGAGAAGGCCCGCGAGGCCGAGGCTGCCGGCGCCGACATCATCGGTTCTGACGAGCTCGTCGCCCAGATCCAGAAGGGCGAGATCAACTTCGACGCCGCTATCGCTACGCCGAACATGATGGCCAAGGTTGGCCGCATCGGTAAGATCCTTGGTCCCCGTGGTCTCATGCCGAACCCCAAGCTCGGCACCGTGACCATGGACGTCGCCAAGATGGTCTCCGAGCTCAAGGCTGGCCGCGTTGAGTACCGCGCCGACCGCTACGGCATCTGCCACGTGCCCCTGGGCAAGAAGTCCTTCTCTGAGCAGCAGCTCGTCGAGAACTACGCTGCCCTGTACACCGAGATTCTGCGCGTCAAGCCCTCTTCTGCTAAGGGCAAGTACGTCAAGTCCATCTCCGTGTCTTCCACCATGGGCCCTGGCGTCAAGGTCGATCCCGCTGTCCAGCGTGACTTCCTGGCTGAGTAACTGCTAGTTACTGCCTGAGTACAGCAAGCATTGCTAAAGAAACCCGGTTCTGCCTTGTGCAGGACCGGGTTTCTTGCTATCGCGTCAAAACCACCATAAAGGGGACAGTGTCCCCTTTATGGTGGTTACCAGGGTGTTCTGGCTGTTGAAGACTCGATGGCTTCGTGGCGTTTGAGCTCGCGGCGCATGGTTTGTGAGTTGAGCCAAGCTGCTTGCCAGCCGCGGATGGGGTAGTGCGTCTGGTCGAGCTCAAACTGCGTATAGCCGCAGGCGTTGATGATCGTCGTTCCACACACATGCTGACGCTCGCGCTGAAAATCGCAACCGTAGCTTTGGTGCACATGCCCGTGCACCATGTAGTCGGGATTCCAGGATTCGAGTGCTGTGTTAAAACACTCGAATCCTCGATGCGGCAGATCGTCCAGATCACCCATACCGGCGGCGGGTGCATGGGTAAGCAGAATGTCGCACCCGCCGACCATCCTAACCTTACGCGACAGCTTACGCATGCGCTTGGACATCTCGCGTTCGGTGTACATGTTGGCGCCGTCGCGATAACGCATGGACCCGCCAAGGCCCGCAATGCGAATCCCTCGGTACGTGTACACGCTGTCCTCTACGCAGATACATCCACCCGGTGCATGACGTGCGTAGCGGTCATCGTGATTGCCGCGCACGTAGATGAGCGGTTTGTTGATGACCGTAACCAAAAACTCAAGATAGTCCGGGTCCAGATCGCCGGCGGACAAAATCAGGTCGACGCCCTCAAAGCGTTCCTTGCGAAAGCACTCCCAAAGGCATCGTTCTTCGGTATCGGCTATGGCAAGGATTTTCATAGGGCAGGGACTTTCGGCTCATCGTCGAGCTGCGGAATGGTGCCTACCACGTTATCCGCCAGCCAATTCATCTCGACAATCTGCGTGCTCGGCAGCGGAGGGAAGCCTTCGATCTGTACCACGCCGTTCTGACTGTGGAGCTCGCCGCCAAAGGGGTTGATGGATCCCTCGACAATGCCGTTGCGGAGCAACTGCACGAGTTTGCGCGTCTGGTAGGGTAGGCCCGGAGCGTAACGGATGTCGATAACGCCGGAGCTCATGCCGTACCAGTAGTTGACGGCGCGCACTTGGTTGTCATCGCTGGTCTCGTCCCACGTGCCGTGCAGAAGGCTGCGAACGATGAGCTCGTAGTAACGGCCCCAGTTCCATACCGGCATGGCGATGCCGGTAACCTTGCCATCGACCAGGCGGTGGAGTCCGTAGGCCGTAGGGTCTTCGAGCGACTTTGACATGTCAGCGCCGGTCATGACGCTCACGCTTTCGCGGCACATGGCCTCGGCGAGACCGCCGGCGGGCACATCGCCCCAGGTGAGGATAATTTGCGCGCGGGGGTCGAGCAGCGAGGCACCGATGGCAAAGGCATTGATCTCGCTGAGCGCGCCGGATGCGAAGACCGACGCGTGGTAGCCGATGCGATGGTTGTCCGCCATGCTGGCGGCAAGGGCGCCCAGGAGGAACTTGGCCTCGTACATCTTGCCAAAGTACGAACGGACGCTTTGGTGGGGAAGGCCGATAGAGCAGTTAAGGAACCGAACCTGGGGATACTCAACGGCAGCTCTGAGCGTGTATTCCATCAGGCGGTGCGAGGTCGAGAAGATGACGTTGTCTCCATGTTTGACAGCCGTTTCCACGGCGGCGTAGAACACGTCCGGATCGTGACAGTCTTCGAACGCCTCGGTGCGCACGATACCGTCAAAGTGCTCATCGAGATACTGACGTCCTTGGTCGTGCAGACTGTCCCAGCTCGACGCCGCACAGGGGAACTCATGGATAAAGGCGATACGCAGGGGGTTGGCCGCCGAATAGACAGTCTTGCCCATAAAGAAGTTGAGCACGCCGGAGGTGGACTTGGCGGGCGACTCCTCCTCATCGACGCTCGGCGCTTCGACAAGATCGACCTTGTCCTCGTCGTTTTTGCCGGCAATGACCAGCTCGCGCCAAATCTTGCACAGGCGGTTTACGACGATATCCGTCGGCGTATCCAGCAGGCGGTCCTGGTTGTACACATTGAGGTAGACGAGCATGGCGTCGGCGGGCGTAATGTCCAGGTGGTCGCCGCCTGCGCGAAGGTAGGCGCGCTTAAAGAGCAGGAAGGTGTGGCGCAGGTAGTCGACCTTTTTCTGCGGCCATTTTTCGATAAGGTTCCGACCGAGCATCTTGGCGAGCGTCTCGTAGCTTCCCTCACGCGAGAACTCGATTTCGTATAGGGGGCAGACGCGCCAAAACGCGCAGAATTCACCGTACAGGCGGCTTTCGACGGAATCCCATGTGCCGGGGTAGAGACGGGTGACCCTGGCCGAAACCGTTGGAGCGTCTAGGAATTTGAGGACACTGACGCGTTTGTTGCCTTCCTGGACATAGAACCGATGCATGAACTCGGTGACGATGATGGGATCGCGATAGCCCTCGGTTACCTGGATGTCGTAGAGGTTGGACCACTTGCGGGCGAACTCAGTGTTAAACGGCAGCAGGGGCATAAAGTTGCATGAAAAGGCGGACTGACGGCCTTTGGTGACTGTGCCGACGACCATTTCGAGCGGAATAGCCCTTAGGCCGACATTCTCTCGCTGACCTAAGGGGAGCTGGGCAACGAGGCTGTCGAGGTCCGTAAGGTACGGGTGCTCGCTTTGGCTGATGGCGCGACGGCGTCCCTGCTCGCCGCGCTTGCGTGCTTGACGATAGGCCTCTTCCATGATGTTGCTCCCTTAGTCGTTTAAACAACTATATGAACCATGGTACCACGAATGAAAACCACCACAAAGGTGCCTGTCCCTTTTTGGCGGGTTAGGCGATGATGGGGGCGATGGCACGGATGCAGGCGTCGGCTGCCGTGAAAGTAGTGCTGTCGTCGCTGACGATAAAGATGATCTTTCCTTTGATGCCAAAGTCGCCGATTTCGCTAAAGAGTACGTAGGGCTCCTTGTCAAAGCCCGAGATGGGAAGCACGGCGGCCTTGGTGGCGCTGGTCAGCTCGTCTGCCAGCACGTCAAGGGAAGCCCACTTGGACGTGTCCTTTACGGCAACGGGCACGGCCACGCGCCCAAAGGGCATCAAATGCACGAGTGTGTTCTTGGAAATGTTGGAGTTGGGCACAATGATGGTCTGTCCACAGGCATCCTCAATCGTTGTATGGCGCCAAGTGATGTCTTGGACCACGCCGGATACGCCGCCGACCTCGATATTGTCGCCGGGCTTGATGATGCCCATAAAGGTCACCTGCATGCCGCCGATAAGGTTTGACAGCGTGTCCTGAAAGCCGAGCGAAATGGCGATGCCGCCGACGCCAAGAGCGGCAACGAGGGCGTTTGCGTTAATGCCAAAGCAGTTGTCGAGGATAAAGCTGCCGCCGATCATCCAGATGACGGCCCGCGCGATGTTGATGAAGATACTCGATGCCGGAAGCGGGTTATCGTCTCGGTTAAGCAGATGGTTCAGGGTCTTGGATACGACCTTGGCGGCGACGGCGGTGCCTATCGCCAAGATGACGGCCCAGATGATGTTGTGGACCCACCGTTGCTCAAAGAAATGAAGAATCGGCTCAAACAATTCCATGTAGGGAAAACCTCCTAATGATCGTCCAACCATGATACCCACCAAGAAGCCCGTCCGATCACATCGGACGGGCCGATAACTTGAGATGGGGCGGTCGCGGTGGCGTAAGCTGGGGCGCCGGCGAGCACGCCGGTAAGGAGTGCGGCGGTCAAGCAAGACGGGGAAGAGGTCTTTTCATGGCAGTTTCCTTAGTCCTTAGCCAGAATGTCTGGTTGAATATCGGATTATCGACATAATATGCGAAAACCGCCGCAAGGGCGCTTGTCCCTTAGCGGCGGTTTTGACGTTTGCGCAGATAAAACCTGCCAAAATAAACCTGTCCCTTTTTGGTAGGTTTAGCTTAGCAGCATGCGGTCGTTGGCGAGCTCGCCGCCCGAGACCTCCTCGAATTTCTGCAGCAGGTCGGCCACGGTGAGCGACTTCTTCTCATCGCCCGCCACGTCGTAGATCACATGGCCCTCGTGCATCATGATCAGACGGTTGCCCAGACGGATGGCGTCGTTCATGTTGTGCGTGACCATGAGCGTGGTCAGGTGGTTCTCGTCGACGATCTCCTCGGTCAGGTTGAGCACCTTAGAGGCCGTCTTGGGGTCGAGGGCCGCAGTGTGCTCGTCGAGCAGCAGCAGGCGCGGCCTGGTGAGCGTGGCCATCAGCAGGGTGAGTGCCTGGCGCTGGCCGCCCGAGAGCAGGCCGACCTTGGCGTTGAGACGCGTGTCCAGACCAAGGTCCAGGCGCTTGAGCAGCTCAACGTACTCATCTTTCTCGGCCTTGGTGACGCCCCACGAAAGGCCGCGACGCTGGCCGCGACGCTTGGCGAGGGCCAGGTTCTCGGCGATTTGCATGTCGGC
>CAUAGV010000089.1 GCA_958428675.1 uncultured Collinsella sp. | reverse complement strand
TACTTGGCGCGCTGCGACTCGCTCAGGCGCGAGATGTCGGTGCCGTCGAGCTCAATAACGCCCGAATCGAGCGGGTACACGCCGGCGATCATGTTGAGCAGCGTGGACTTGCCGGCGCCATTGCCGCCGATCACGGTTACAAAGTCGCCGTCATTCAGGGTGAGGTCGACGCCGGTGAGCGCGCGCTTCTCGGTGACGGTGCCCTTGTTAAAGGTCTTCTTGACGTGCGAGAGCTTAAGCATCTGCCTCATCCCCCTTCGTGTAGGAGCTGCGGAGCTTATAGCGCTCCCAAACCACGGGCACGCACAGGGCCACGGCGACGATCACGGCGGAGAGCAACTTCATGTCGTTGGCGTCCATGCCCAACTGCAGCACGATGGCGCGGATAAGGAAGTACACCACGGAGCCAAAGACGGCGGAGGCAAGACGGACGCTAAACTGCGTGAGGCCGCCGGGCAGCAGACGGCCGAGCACCTCACCGATAACAATGGCGGCAAGACCGATAACGATGGCACCGGTGCCCATACCAATGTCGGCATACTTCTGGCTCTGGCAGATAAGCGCGCCCGAAAGGCCGATGAGGGCGTTGGAGAGCACGAGGGCGATCATCTTGGTGGAGTTGGTGTTGACGCCCAGAGCGCGGATCATGTACTCGTTGTTGCCGGTGGCGCGCAGCGCCGAGCCGATCTCGGTGCCAAAGAACCAATACAGGATGGCAACGATAGCCACGGCGAGCAGGATGCCCAAGATGATGGCAACGGTGGACTGCGGCAGACCGGTCATATTGCTGACGGCCGAGAACACGGTGCCCTTGGCAAGAATTGGCGTATTGGACTTGCCCATGATGCGCAGGTTGATGGACCACAGGCTGATCTGGGTGAGGATTCCGGCGAGGATCGCGGGAATCTCGAAGACGGTGGTCAAAATGCCCGTGACGGCACCCGCGATGGCGCCGGCGCACATACCGGCCAGCACGGCGAGCAGCGGGTCGACGTTGTTATTGACGATGAGCACAGCGCAGACGCAGCCGCCGAGGGCAAAGCTGCCGTCGCAGGTCATATCGGGAATGTCGAGCAGGCGGAACGTGATAAACACGCCAAGCACCATAATGCCCCAGAGGACGCCCTGCGAAACGGCGCCCTGCAATGCAATGAGCATGCTTCATACCTCCTAGGATAGGGTGGACACGTGATTCACCATAATAGCGGTAACAATGCATAGAAGAGCTGCGGACAGACGTTTTGTTTTACCTGAAACAAGCAGGGCGGACGCCGGTCTACAGCGCCCGCCCCTGTGGCTCAGATATTGAATAACGCAGCTAAAGCGCGAGCACGGGCTCTAGACGCATGCCGCGTATAGCATTACGCGTCCAGAGCGGAAAGGTCGATGCCCAGGGCTTCGGCCATCTCGTCGTTCTTGACGACGACCAGGTCCTTGCTCGAGAGGTGCTTGATAGGCATGTCTTCGGGCTTGGCCTCGCCCTTCAGAATCTTGACGGCCATCTCGCCCGCGGCGTAGCCCAGATCCTCGTAATTGATGGAGAGGGTGAACAGGCCGCCGGCCATGCACATGCCCTCCTCGCCAGTCACGAAGGGAAGCTTGTTCTCCTTGCAGATCTGGCCCACCTGCGAGGCGCCCGCGGCGATGGTGTTGTCGGTGGGGGAGTACAGCGCGTCGACCTTGCCCACGGCAGACTCGACGACGGACTGAATCTCGTTGGAGCTCGAGACGGTGAAATCGGTGTACTCGAGGCCCAGCTTGTCGAGCTCCTTCTTGGCGGCCTTGATCTGGACGTCGGAGTTGGACTCGGCGGTGCAGTAGAGCAGGCCGACCTTTTTAACGTCGGGCAGGACCTTCTGCATCATCTCGAGCTGCTCGGCGACCGGGGTGAGGTCGGAAGCGCCCGTGACGTTGGTGCCGGGCTTGTCGTTGTCCTGGACCAGGCCGGAGGCGGCGTAGTCGGTGATGGCGCAGCCCACGATGGGGATATCGGCCGTGGCGCCGGCGGCAGCCTGCGCGGCGGGCGTGGCGATGGCATAAATCAGGTTGACGTTGTCGCCCACAAACTTGTCGGCAATGGACTTACACGTGGACTGGTCGTTCTGGGCGTTCTTCTGGTCGATCTTGACCTTAAGGCCGCTCTCCTTGATGGCCTTGACAAAGCCGTCGTTGGCGGCATCGAGTGCGGAATGCTCGGTGAGTTGCAGAACGCCGATGGTGTAGTCGGAACCGGCGGCAGCAGAGCCGGAACCAGAGTTGCCGCCGCATCCGGCGAGCGGGGCGAGCGCGAGCAGGCCGGCGGAGACCAGAAGGCTCCTGCGACTGATGGTGATGTCCTTCATATCATTACCCCCAGTATAAAAATGGCTGGAAACACTGCACTGGGACAAAGTGCAAGTGGAACTATAGTAGCGCTGATGTCCATTTTTACAACAGCCTGGCGGGTTTTTAATACAGAATCGGATGGGCGGTACGGGTAGTCGAATGGGCGGCGGAGGGTCTTATGCGGCGGAGGAGGCGTCGTCCTCCTCGTCGAGGGCGGCGAAGAGCTTCTTGCCGTCGAGGAGACGTGTGGTGACGTTTCTCATGCGACCAATCTCTACGGTGCGCAGCGTGTCATCGGCACCTCGGGCGTCATAGACCGTTCCCAGCAAATACGAGATGCCATCACGCTGCCTGATGGCAAAGGGGCGGAGTGTCATCCGTGCTACTTCGGTTTCGCCACGTGCCGTGACGCTCGAAATATCAAAACTCACCGTGGTTCCATGGTCGATGGCCTGCTCGACGAGCTCGCACGTGTCGATGCGCTTGATGGGCGTGCGTGTTGCCTTGGTAGCCTTGCTGCCTGCGCTCGGAACGGGTTCGGGTGTATCGAGGTAGCCGCGAACGTCGGCACTCGCCATGGCAACTAAGTGCTGCGCCATGCTCTTGCGGATAGCGATAGGCGTGGAGCGGTTGCGCATGACCATACCGTGGAGCCGGATGATCTCTTCATCGGTGAGCGGGCGGGTAAGAAGTTTGTAGCCCACGCCGCGTTTGTACTCAATTTCGTATCCGGCATGGCGAAGCGCGGAGATGGCGGTGTAGATGCTGCGCCGCGCCGCCGAGATGGGCATGCGGGCGGGGTCGTCGGGATGGGAGAGGCGCCGGATCAGCTCATCGGAAAGTATGGCCTTGTCTTCGCCGGTGTTTTCGCTCAAGAGCTGCAGGATGCGAACGGCGCGATAGGCTGCCATCGAGGCGGCGCCTCTCGTCGTGGTGTCGTAGGTTTCAACAGCGGCTTCGGTCATCGTGCCCACGTCCTTTCCGTTTTGGGTGGCGACGGTATGGAGCCTAGGACGCGGGGCTTTCCCAGGGGCGCAGGGCGCTCTGGGCGGTCGGTAGTCGTCGGCAAACGGCGGGTTGAGTTTTCAACAGCCCTACTCAACTGACCAAAAACTTGCCAAAAGCTTGACGGATGCTGTTGAAAAAAGCGTCTCTCGACCGATGTCGAGAGACGCTTGTGCGATGAGCGTTGGCGTGTGGCGACGCGAGCTAGCGTCCGACGATTAGAAGTCGGCGTTGCCCACGGTGCGCGGGTGCGGCAGGACGTCGCGGATGTTGCCCACGCCGGTCAGATACATGACCATGCGCTCGAAGCCCAGACCGTAGCCGGCGTGCTTGCAGGAACCGTAGCGGCGCAGGTCAAGGTAGTACTTGTACTGCTCGGGATTCATGCCCAGGTCCTTGATGCGGGCCTCGAGCAGATCCAGGCGCTCCTCGCGCTGGGAGCCGCCGATAATCTCGCCGATACCGGGAACCAGGCAGTCGGCGGCGGCGACGGTCTTGCCGTCCTCGTTCATGCGCATGTAGAATGCCTTGATCTCAGCCGGGTAGTCGGTCACGAAGGTCGGGCGCTTAAAGTGCTCCTCGGTCAGGAAGCGTTCGTGCTCGGTTTGCAGGTCGATGCCCCAGCTCACGGGGTAGTCGAACTTGTGGCCGTCGGCGACTGCCTGCTCCAGGATCTCGACGGCCTCGGTGTAGGTAACGCGGGCAAAGTCGGAGTTGGCGACATGGTCCAGGCGCTCGAGCAGACCCTTGTCCACAAACTTGTTGAGCATATTGAGCTCGTCGGGGCAGGTGGCCATAACGTCCTTAAGGACGTACTTGAGCATGGCCTCGGCGTTGTCCATGTAGTCGTTAAGGTCGGCAAAGGCCATCTCGGGCTCGATCATCCAAAACTCGGCGGCGTGGCGCGTGGTGTTGGAGTTCTCGGCACGGAAGGTGGGGCCAAAGGTGTACACGTCGCCAAAGGCCATGGCAAAGTTCTCGGCATTGAGCTGGCCGGACACGGTGAGGCTTGCATGCTTGCCAAAGAAGTCCTGGCTCCAGTCGACCTCGCCGGACTCGGTGAGGGGCGGATTTTTGGGGTCGAGCGTGGTCACGCGGAACATCTCGCCGGCGCCCTCGCAGTCACTCGTGGTGATGATGGGGGTGTTGACGTAGACAAAGCCCTGCTCCTGGAAGAAGCGGTGGATGGCGGCAGCCGCGACAGAGCGGATGCGGAACACGGCGCGGAACAGGTTGGTGCGCGGACGCAGGTGCTGCTGGGTGCGCAGGAACTCGACGGTTGCGCGCTTCTTCTGCAGTGGGTAATCCGGGGCGCTGACGCCCTCGACCTCGATGGAGGTGGCAGAAAGCTCGAAAGGCTGGGGCGCATCGGGGGTCAGCTTGACGGTGCCGGTGCAAATGAGTGCGGCCGAGACGTTTTGATGGGCGATCTCGTCGTAGTTGTCGAGTGCCTCGCGGTTCATGACGACCTGCAGGTCGCGGAAGCAGCTGCCGTCGTTGAGCGTAACAAAGCCAAAGTTCTTCATGTCGCGGACGGACTTGACCCAGCCGGCGACGGTGACGGTCTGGCCGCCGAGCGACTCGGCATCGGCATAGAGCTGCGCGATTTTGGTGCGGTTCACGTATCCTCCCATAACGGTTGAATGATAGTTATCCATACAGTTCGATATTCTAGCAGCTCGGCTCATTTGGGCTATACAGATAAGGCATTGGCGGGATGGTTTTTCAAACGAAAAGCGCCCGCGGCCTAATGGTCGTGGGCGCTTGACGAGGTGCCTTTTGGCTGTGTGGCGCGGGGCCTGGCTACTTGGTCTTGGCAACCAGCAGCGGGTCGCCAAGCTTGACGAGCGGGTTGCCGCCGATAAGCGTTCCAGACTCGCCGACATGGTCGATGCTCTTAAGACGATCGAGCTCGGAGACGATGACGGTCACGATGTCCTCGTGACCAGCGGCCTTAATGGCCTCGCGGTCGAAGCTGATGAGCGGCTGGCCTGCCTTGACCACATCGCCCATCTCGACAAAGCGGGCAAAACCCTTGCCGTTCATTTCCACGGTGCCCAGGCCAACATGGATGAACACGCGCAGGCCGTCCTCGGTAATCATGCCGATGGAGTGGTTGGTGACAGTGGTGGCACCGATGCGGCCGTTGGCGGGCGCATAGATGGTGCCGGTAATGGGCTCGATGCCATAGCCCTGGCCAAGCATGCCCGAGGCGATCGTCTCGTCGGGAACCTCGTTCAGGTTGACGAGCACGCCGTTGACGGGGGCATAGATGACGCCTTCGCGGGTAGCGAAGCTTGCTGCGGGCGGAACGGACGCCTCGCCGGTCGAGGTGAAGGTGGACTTAAGCGAATCGAGCAGACCCATAGTTGCCTCCAACTTAAATAGGCGCATATCGCGCGTTTGGTTTGCCGGAAACGTTTCATATGTGTTTCGCGGCTTTGTCAACGCCCCTATTCTACGCTGCTCAAAGATACCTCTGAACTGGGATTATGTGATATATCAGTTGAAGGGAAACTTATTGCCGGAGTGTTTCTGCGCCACGGGTTCAAGTGGGGTACGCTTGAAGGCAAAAAACAAGGGCGCTTAATTTGCGCGAAGGGAGCACATATGATTGTCGAGAACCATGCGCTGTGGGGCGAGGAGCCGACCGAGGAATATCCGGCGACCTTTACGTATTTGGGTGCCGAGCCGCTGCCCGATAAACCGAATGGCCGCCGCCCTGCCGTGATTATCTGCGGCGGAGGTGCGTTTACGCATATCGCTCCGCATGAGCAGGATCCCGTGGCGTTTGCGTTTTTGGATCACGGTTACCAGGCCTTTGTGCTCAACTATGTCACGAGTTCTACGGGTGACGTGAGCTTTCCGCACCCCCAGGCAGATCTTGCCAAGATGGTCGCCACGGTGCGCGCCAACGCCGACGAGTGGAATGTCGATCCTAAGCGCGTGTGCGTCGTGGGCTTTTCTGCTGGCGGCATGATTTGCGCCTCGCTGGCAACACAGTGGAAGACCGGCCCCTTTGCGGCACTTGCCGGGGCGCGTCCGGACGACATTCGTCCCGATGCCGTGGTGCTGGGCTATCCATTGCTCGACTTTGCCTATGTGCGCGACATGCAGACGCGCGATCCGCGCATTGACTTGCGTGTGCCCAAGACGGGCGGCAAGACGGGGCGCGATTTGCTCAACGACTACCTGTCGATGGTGACGGGCGGCGAGGCAACTGACGAGCATCTGGCCGACATCTGCCCCACCACGCATGTTTCGCGTCAGATGCCACCGACCTTTGTGTGGGGCGTGTCCGACGACAAGACGGCGCCGATCGCGCAGGTCTACCCGTTTGCGCAGCGCATGGCCGAGGAGGGCGTTGCATGCGAGATGCACGTCTTCGACCAGGGTGGTCACGGCCTTTCGCTCGGCAACGCCAACACCGCGGTCGACAACGAGGACAAGCAGGTGGCGGTCCGCCCTTGGATTCGCCTAGCCTTCCGCTTCCTGGAGCGCCATCTGTAAGAGGACGGGCATCCCAGCCCTTCAATAACTTGCGGTGAAATAGTTCCTATCTGGGGCATCAACCAGTCCATCCAGGAACTATTCCACCGCAACTTCGTTTTTGATGTCCCGTTCGGAAACTGCATCCCAGTCCCCCCTTCAAGGTGGGACGCAGTTTCCCATAGGGCCTCGACT
>CAUAGV010000088.1 GCA_958428675.1 uncultured Collinsella sp. | reverse complement strand
AAAATCTCGGCGCCCTTGGTGTTGACTTGGAAAAACGACGGGGCAGACAAGCGCATCTGGCCCTCGGCGATGTTCTCGGTCCACGAGCCCTCGCCGGCGAGCATTTCGACCTTGGAGACACGGCGGGCCTTCTTTTCGCCCTTGCTCATCACGCGCACGATGCTCGTGGGATGAGCGGCGTCCGCCAGCACGCGGGAGACTTGCGAGCGCGGGAAGGAACCCGTGGGCGTCCAGAGCGCGACCTCGAGCGCCTTGGTGCGGCGTGATGCGCGAATGCCCACGCGTTCGAGCCCCAAGTCATGGCTGCCGCTTAGATAGTTGAGTGCGCCGACGACCGATTTGAGCGCCTTTGGGAAGCGCTTATCGAACAGCGGGCACGCATCGACGGTCACGATTTTGCTGGGGTCGACACCGTGCATGCCAAGGCGCACGCGACCGTTGACGACGGTCGGTTCGAGCTCGATTTTATTGCGGTAGCCCCAGTCGTCCTTGGTGTGGCAGATGGGCTGTACCAACTTATCGACCTGCTCAGGAGCGAACTTGCCGATGCGCTCGAGCGTGGAGCGCAGGTTTTGCTCCTTGGCGGCGAGCTGCGCCGTGCGTGAGAGATTGCCCCACGAACAACCGCCGCAGATGCCAACGAAGGGGCAGGGGGGCTGAATGCGATCGGGGCTCGGCTCCAGAATCTCGGTCGTGCGGGCGCGCATGAACGACTTGCCGTCCTGTACGACCTCGGCCTCGACGGTGTCGCCTGCCACGGCGCCCTGCACAAAGACGGCCTTGCCGTTGTCGGCGTGCGCCAGCCCGTCGGCGCCGTAGGTCATCGATTCTATAGTGAGCTTCATATTCCTGCCTGTCATTCGTGTTGTTGTTCGCACCATGGTAGCAGGGAAAAGCGCCCCGCATCCGAGGCTTTCCTCAAATGCGGGGCGCTTCTACAAACTGCTTCTACAAACGACTATTTCGTCTTGCCAGTAATGAGCGTCTTAAGACCCAGGCCGATCAGGCCCAGGCCCATGCGCACACGACCGGGGCGATGGCGCTCGATGGCCTTGGTCTTGCCGGCGGGCTTATCGCGACGGGCGCTCGTCTCGGGTGCGGGCTTGGTGACCTGCGGCTTGGGCTGAGGTGCAGGTGCGGGCTCGGGCTCAATGACAGTCGCCTGGACCTTCTGAACCTCGGGCGTGGCCGGCTGCGGCTCAGGAGAAGGGGCGGGCTTTGCCTCAATGACGGGCTCGGGCGCGGCCTCGGCGTTGCGATAGGCGCGCTCCAGCAGAGCTTCCTGCGAGTTGAAGGGTTTCTCACCCTCTGCGCGCTCCACGGGGACCCAGGTGCCGTCACTTGTCAGGCTGCGGGCTTTCACGTTGTCGCGCAGCTGCATACCCATGTACTCGTGCACCAGGGCGCGGCAGGTGGGGTCGAGCACGGGGAAGGCGATCTCCACGCGGTGCTCGGTGTTGCGCGTCATCATGTCGGCCGAGCTCAGATAGATCATGTCCGAGTCCACGCCAAAGGCGTAAACGCGTGCATGCTCCAAAAAGCGTCCGACGATAGAACGGACATGCACGTTTTCGGTCTTGCCAGGAACGCCCGGCTTGAGGCACGAGATGCCGCGGATGATCATGTCCACGCGGACTCCTGCGCACGATGCCTCGGCGATCTTGTCGATGACCTCGCGGTCGGTGAGCGAGTTGAGCTTAAAGAACACGCGGGCGGGCTCGCCAGCGAGGGCGCGCTGAATCTCGCGATCCAGACCGCGCATGATGAGCGGCTTGAGGCCTACGGGCGCCACGCCCAGGAAGCGGTAATCGCCGCGCAGGTTGCCCAGCGACAGGTTGCGGAAGAACAGGTTGGCGTCCTCGCCGATACCGGGGTGGGCGGTCATGAGCATAAAGTCGCTGTAGAGTTTGGCCGTCTTCTCGTTAAAGTTGCCGGTGCCCAGCAGCGTCAGACGCGTTAGCGCCATGCCTTCGCGATAGGTGAGCTGGCAGATCTTGGAGTGGCACTTAAAGCCCTCGGAGCCGTAGATGACGGTGCAGCCGGCCTCTTCCAGGCGCTCGGCCCACTCGATGTTGTTCTGCTCGTCAAAGCGCGCGCGGAGCTCCATGAGCACCGTGACCTCTTTGCCGTTCTCGGCGGCATCGATCAGTGACTCGCACAGGCGGCTCTGCTTGGCCACGCGGTAGAGCGTGATGCGCAACGAGATGCACTCGGGGTCGTAGGCGGCCTCGTGCACCAGATCCAGGAAGGGGTTCATGGCCTCATAGGGATAAAAGAGCAGCTTGTCGTGCTGAAGTACCTGCTCGCGGATGGAGCGGGTCATATCGATGGTGGGGTTGGGCTGCGGCTTAAACGGCGTAAAGAGCAGCTCGTTGCGCAGGTGCTCGGGAATCTTACCCTCAATGCCGAAGACGTAGCCCAGGTCGAGCGGGATATCGCAGGTAAAGACCGAGCGGCGAGAAAGCTCGAGCGCCTTGCGGATGGTCTTGAGCGTCGCCTTCTCGAGCGACCCCGAGACCGCGAGCACTACCGGCTGCAGACGCAGGCGCTTCTTGAGGATGCGCTTCATGTGCTGGCGGTAGTCCTCTTCCTCCTCGACGCCCTCGCCGTCCGGATCGATGTCGGCGTTGCTGGTGACGCGGATGAGCGCGCGGTCGAGCGGCTTATAGGAGCCAAAGCAGCTGTCCAGGCAGGCGAGGATGACGTCCTCGAGCAGAATGTAGGAGTAGGTGCCGGTGGGCGAGGGGATCTCGACCACGCGGTTCATCGAGGCGGGAATCTCGATAAGGCCCAGCAGGCTCTCCTCGTCGGTGACGCCGTCCAGGCCGCAGGCCAGGTAGAGTGCGCCGTTGCGCAGGTTGGGGAAGGGGTGGCGCGGGTCAATCACCAGCGGTGAGATGACCGGCGACACGTAGGCCTGGAAGTAACGAGTTACAAAGGTGCGCTCCTCGGGCGTAAGCGAATCGATGCAGGCGCGGTGAACGCCCAGGGTGTCGAGCTTGCCCTCGATGCTCTTAAAGATGGACTCCCATCGGGTAAGGAGCCCGGGCATTTCGGCCATGACAGCATCGACCTGTTCGGAGGCGGTCATATTGCTCTTGTTGTCGACAGGCTGTTTTTTGAGCTCTGCCAGATCGGACAGGCCGCCCACGCGCACCATGAGAAACTCGTCGAGGTTAGACTCGAAAATCGACACGAACTTTAGACGCTCGAACAGCGGAACGGTCTCGTCGAAGGCTTCGTCAAGCACGCGGTTGTCAAAGCGCAGCCAGCTGAGCTCTCGGTTCTGCGTGTACGAGAAGTCGCGCGGCGGTTTGCGCAGCTTTGCGGCGGCTTGCTTTTTTTCGATTTTGCTCGGCATATGCATCTGTCCGTTCAGTCCCCGCAGGGGACGGTTGCCTAACACTATTCACTATTGTCTCAATTTAGTCGACCTATGGCACGGACGTATCGCGTGAACGGTATCTTTACCTACTTCTTACGCTGACAAGCCATAGAGCTGACGCCCGTCGCGTTGTGAAAAACGGTCTATATCCTCACTCAACTGGTGAGTATGTGTGAATAAGAATGATAGGTAGCTGAATATCATCGAATACAGACAGAAACACGAACAAGCGTCATATATATACATAAAACCGTTTTAGATATGCAATTCCTAATCGAAAGATTGGAGTTGTAATTGCGAATGATTTTTGAGAAAAAAGAGCGTTTACCTTAGAAAAGTTACTTTAGAACGCCGAAGTACATCATGGGGGAATCACATGCGATATACCGTTCATCGCACTTTGTTGACCGTTCGGGGGCGAGGTGGAATTGCGGGTGATTTTTGGATATAACTAGAGCTGTCAGCAAGCAGCGTCCCATATGGAGGGGCGCTGATACATTCGGCCAGTAAGGCCCGAAAGAAAGGTAGGAGGCCATGACGAAAGGTCTGCACGTGCCTTCCGAGATCGGCAAGCTCAGGAAGGTCTGCCTGCACCGTCCCGGCGACGAGCTCCTCAACCTGCCGCCCGACGAGCTCGAGCGACTCCTGTTCGACGACGTCCCGTTCCTGGAGGTCGCACAGCAGGAGCACGACACCTTCGCCCAGATCCTGAGGGACCAGGGCGTGGAGGTCCTCTACCTCGAGAACCTCGTCGCCGAGGTGTTCGACCAGGTCCCCGGCGCCCGCGCCGAGTTCACCGACCAGTACATCGCCGAGGCCGGCATCCGCGGCCAGCACATGCCGCAGATCGTCCGCGAGAAGCTGGACTCCATCGAGGACAACCTCGAGTTCGTCAAGAAGACCATGGCCGGCATGACCAAGGCCGAGATCGACATGCCCCTCACGGCGTCCACGACCCTCGACTCCCTGGTCAACTCCGAGTCCGAGTCCGACCTGATCATCGACCCGATGCCCAACCTCTACTTCACCCGCGACCCGTTCGCGGTCGTCGGCGAGGGCGTCAACCTGAACCGCATGTACTCGGTCACCCGCAACCGCGAGACCCTGTACGGCAAGTACGTCTTCAAGTACCACCCCGACTACAAGGACGTCTCCCTGTACTTCCGCCGCGACTGCCAGTTCCACACCGAGGGCGGCGACGTGCTGAACATCAACGAGAAGACCCTCGCCGTCGGCATCTCCCAGCGCACCCAGGCCGCCGCTATCGACGTCATGGCCCAGAACATCTTCTGGAACTCCGACTCCAAGGTCGAGCGCATCCTGGCCTTCGACATCCCGGTCTCGCGCGCCTTCATGCACCTCGACACGGTCTTCACCCAGATCGACGTCGATAAGTTCACGATCCACCCCGCCATCATGGGCACCCTGCGCGTCTACGAGCTGACCGCCGGCAAGAACCCGGGCGACGTGAACATCCGCCTGATCGAGGACACCCTCGAGCACGTCCTGGAGGACGCCACCGGCGTCGACCAGGTCAAGCTGATCCCCTGCGGCGGCGGCGACCCGATCGCGGCCTCCCGCGAGCAGTGGAACGACGGCTCCAACACCCTGTGCGTCGAGCCCGGCAAGATCTGCGTCTACGCCCGCAACACCGTCACCAACGACGTGCTGTACAAGGAGGGCCTGGACCTTCTCGTCGTGCCCTCCGCCGAGCTCTCCCGCGGCCGCGGCGGCCCGCGCTGCATGAGCATGCCCTTCTGGCGCGAGGACCTCTAAGGTCTTCAAGGGCCCGTACAGGTCATAATACATACATCTAGCTGCCATTAGATGTCTCTCATTGGGGCGGTGCGGGTTTTCGCACCGCCCCAATCTTGTATGAGGAACGTTAACACGATTGGATGACTGCTTTTGTAAGGAGCTTGGCCATGGACATCAAGACGATTGGCGTTGAGGAATGGCTCAACGTTTGGGAGAAGAGCGCCACGTGGGACATCGCCCAGTCGACGATCTCGTCGCTCACCATGGGCGAGCTACGTGCGCTTGACGAGCAGGACGGTGCCACGTTCTACGAGCGCCTGGACCGCGAGAAGATGAACTACGGCTGGATCGAGGGTTCGCCGGAGTTTAAGGCCGAGGTCGCCAAGCTCTATCGTCGTGAGGTCAATCCCGACCATATCCTGCAGACCAACGGCTGCACGGGCGCTAACCTCAACGCCATCATGGCTGTTGTCGAGCCCGGCGACCATGTTATCGCCGAGTGGCCCACCTACGCGCCGCTCTACGAGATCCCGCGCACGCTGGGCGCCGAGGTCGAGTATTGGGAGCTTCGCGAGGAACTCGGCTGGAAGCCCGATATCGAGCAGCTCAAGCGCTTGGTGCGCCCCAACACCAAGCTCATCTGCATCAACAACGCATCGAACCCCATCGGTACGGTGCTCGATGCCGATATGCTCGGCCAGATTGCCGAGATCGCCCGTTCGGTGGGCGCCTACGTGTTGTGCGATGAGGTGTATCTGCCGCTCGAAAACACTGACTCCTTTATGTCGATGGTCGACGTGTACGAGAAGGCCATCGTCACCAACTCGGTGTCCAAGACCTATTCGACGCCTGCGGCCCGCGTGGGCTGGGTCGTGGCCGACGAAGAGGTGTCCAACAGCATCCGCACGTATCGCGACTACACCATGATCTGCGGCGGCGTGTTCAACGACGCCCTGGCGACTTACGTGCTCGAGCACAAGGACAAGATTCTCGAGCGCAACCGCAAGATCGTGTTTGGCAACCGCGATATCGCGCAGGCTTGGATCGATACGCAGCATCGCGTGTCCTGGACGGCCCCGCAGGGCGTGTCCACCTCGTTTATCCAGCTGGATATTCCCGAGGACGACGAGGAGTTCTGCAAGCGCCTGTTGGCTGAGAGGGGAGTGCTGCTGGTTCCCGGCAGCCGCTTTGAGCTCCCCTGCGGCGCACGCCTGGGCTACTGCGCGAGCGAGGACGTTCTTCGCGAGGGCCTGAGGCTTTTGGGCGAGGCACTGGCGGAGTTCGATCGCTAGGATTCCGATGATCTTCGAGGGCCTTATCCAAATAGGACGAAGATAATCGAAAACGGACCCGTTTCCCTAGGGGAAGCGGGTCCGTTTTTCTATACCGAGAAGTCAAGTTGTTACAAATGGGGCCGTAAAGCGCGCCGGTATCCGCTGGGTCTTATACTGAGCTTCCGGTGAACGGTATCAAGCGTCTGGTAAACGGTAATTTGTTTACCAGAAATGAATAGGACAAACTTTTTTCTGAATAAAAATGAAAATGGTTGAGACGCGGCATGAATCGCTAATTCTATTCATAGCTTTATTAGAAATATGCAATTTGAGGGTGGTTTAATAAAGTTAAGTTCCATTTGCAATTTGGATTGAAAACGCGTTTTAGCACGTAAATACACTTTATTAAATCAAAGTGTGCCATGCGTGAAGTATATGTGTATGCCGTTCACCCCTCATATAAAACCGTTCGGGGGCGAGGTGGAAGTATGGACTGATTTTGGATATAAATAAGTTGTCAGCAATAACGCCTCACACGGAGGGGCGCTAACGAATCGGCCCTGACAGGGGCCCGAAAGAAAGGTAGGAGGCCATGACGAAAGGTCTGCACGTGCCTTCCGAGA
>CAUAGV010000087.1 GCA_958428675.1 uncultured Collinsella sp. | reverse complement strand
CAAGGAGCCCAAGAACTCCATCAACTACGTCCTCATGGACATCAACACGCTCGCCTATGAGAACCGCGACCACTGCGCCACCGGCGTCCGCGCCTATCTCGACGCCCTGCAGAAGGAACTCATCGAGCAGAACCTGACCGTCGACGAGGCCATGCAGGCCGAAGAAGGCACCGAAGCCCGCACCGCCCTGGCCAACAAGGCCGGCAAGGCTGCAACCAAGAACACCTATGTTAAGTGCAAGGCCATGCTCGAGGAGATGCGCGACTACCTCCAGGAGGGCGATTTCTCCGAGGAGTTCGTCCCGAGTGACTACGATGCTGACAACGACTGCCTGGTCGAGTCCATCACCTACGCCGACGAAGCCCTTTCCGATGAGGACGTGGCCGAGCCCGAGGCCGAAGAGGAAGAGGTCACCGAGGAGAAGTCCGAGGGCAGCAACACGGCCGCCATGGCCGTTGGCGCCGTCGTCATCATCGGTGTCTGCGCCTACGTGATCTATCGTCGCAAGAAGGCCTAAGGCCCTCATGTCCTAGCTGAGCGGGCAAGGCAGCAATGGCAGCCTCGCCCGCTTAACCCGCCTTTTTGACCGGCGGGAAACCCGCCTGAAATCTTTTCAAAAAAGATTTCCCCGCACACACTTCGCTGTGCTATAGTGCAGCGCAACAGCAACTAGGTGCGACCGCGCCACGGCATCACGAAAGGAGCCATCAACATGAAGAACACGATGAAGTCTCTCAACAACTGGTGGTGGCGTGATGCGAATACGATCGGTCGACAGTGAGTCCCTCACGCCTGTTTTTGCGCTCTAGGTGATTGGAAGGCCTCCGGTTTCGACCGGGGGCCTTTTTCTATCTCGAGCCCGATCGCATTCGCATCACGCGCCTCCGCTTTTCTCTTGCACTCCCCTTCCGAAAGGATTTTCACCATGTCTCAGAACACCACCGCCACCCAGCCCCGCACCGTCCAGACCGCCGACCGCGGCAAACTCGATGTCCGTGCCCTCGTCCTGCTCGCCATCCTGCTCGCCGCCGGCTTCATCCTCAACTTCACCGTCGGCAAGGCCATCTCAGGTATCTCGGGCGGCATGATCAGCCCCGAGTTCATCATCTCGGCCTTCTGCCTCACCATCCTGGTCGTTCGCCCCAACATCGGCCAGGCGCTCGTCATTGGCCTCATCTCGGCTGCCGTGATCCAGATCACCACCACTTCGCCGTTCGTCGATTTTGCCGCCGAGGGCATCGCCGCCATGCTCATGGCCGGCATCGTCAACGCCGCCGGCAAGAACGGTCAGGTCAAGCCCGCCATCGCCATTGTCGCAACCTTCCTGACCACCTTTGTCTCGGGCGTCATCTTCATGGTCATCAAGATGGCCATGCTCGGCGTGGTCGGCGAGCTCGCCGCCGCCATGCTGCCCGTCGTCGCCATGACCGCCGTCTTTAACGCCATTCTGGTCGGTGCCCTCTACCTGCCCATCCAGAAGGCCCTGAAGCTCAACTAACCCGCTCGGCTTTACGAGCCACCCCATCTTGGCGTTCATTCGTCGCTCGCGTACCCAAGTACGCTTCGCTCCTCTTTCGCGCCAACCTGGGGCCCCTCGTAAAGCCGTCTCCGTGCTCCACCACCAAAGACTGTCCCAAACAACTAGCTCTTGGGGACGTTCTTAAACGACTAGTCATTTAAGAACGTCCCCAATGACTATGAAAGGTATCCATGGAAACGATCATCAACGTCGACGATGTCTCGTTCTCCTATGGCACGCAGACCGAGCAGGCGCTCAGCCACATCTCGCTCAGCGTGAACAAGGGAGATTTCATCGGCATCATCGGGCCCTCGGGCGCCGGCAAGTCCACGCTTGCCGCTTGCCTGTCGGGTGCCGTGCCCCACCACTACACCGGCACGTTCTTTGGGTCCGTCATGGTTGACGGCCACGACACCTGCGAAGCCTCGCTCACCGACGTGTCGCAAATCGTCGGCAGCGTGCTGCAGGATATCGACACGCAGATGGTCGCCTCGGTCGTCGAGGACGAGATGCTCTTTGGCCTCGAGAACTTTGGCGTTCCCCACGACCAGATCGAGCAGCGCGTGAGCGAAACGCTCGAGACCGTCGGCATCAGCGACCTGCGTGACCGCGAGATTGCCACCCTCTCGGGCGGACAGAAGCAAAAGGTAGCCATCGCCGCCATCCTCGCCATGCGTCCGCGCGTCTTGGTTCTCGACGAGCCCACCGCGGCACTCGACCCCGCCAGCTCCACGTTGGTCTTCGAGACGCTGCGTGAGGCAAACCGCGCACTTGGAATTACCATCGTCGTCGTTGAGCAAAAGGTCGCCCTGCTCTCGGAGTACTGCAACCGCGTGCTCGTGCTCAACCATGGCGAAATCGCGCTGCAGGGCGAGCCACACGAGGTCTTCGCGCATACCGACGAGCTCCGTGCCATCGGCGTCGACTGCCCTCGCGTCACGCGTATCTTCAATAGCCTCGAGGCCGATGGCCTGGTAAGCGGTACCCCTTGCTTGGATGTCGATGAGGCCGAGCGCCTGATTTCGGGCATCGTCGACCCCGCACACGTAAGCAACGACATTCAGGCGCCCGCCGGCTCCCCGCATGCACCGTCGTTGCGCCCTCATGCCAAGGACGCCGAACCCGTGCTCACCTTCGACCATGTTGAGTTTGCCTATCCCAATGGCGGCGCCGCCGTCCACGACCTCAACCTGACCCTCTATCCCGGCGAGCTCGTGGGCATCGTCGGCCAAAACGGTGCCGGCAAGACCACGCTCACCAAGCTGCTCACGGGCCTGCTTAAACCCGCCTCGGGCAGCGTGCGCGTCACGGGACTGGATACCGCAGCCGTTCCCACGAGCCGCATTGCCCGCGAAGTCGCAACCCTCTTCCAAAACCCCGACCGCCAGATCTGCAAGGATACCGTACTCGACGAGGTCGCTTTTGGCCTGGAGCTTGCCGGCATCGACCGTGCCGAGGCTCTGCGTCGTGCTCAACTCGTTATCGACCGCTTTGGCCTGCCCGCCGATGAGGCACCTTTCTCACTTTCGCGCGGCCAGCGACAAATGGTGGCGCTTGCCTCCGTCGTAGTGGTTGAGCCCAAGATCGTCGTGCTCGACGAGCCCACGAGCGGCCTTGATTACCGCGAGTGCATGACCGTCATGGAAACGGTGCGCACCATGGCCGAGCGCGGCTGCGCCGTTATCATGGTCTGCCACGATATGGAAGTTGTTTCCGACTTTGCCGAGCGTATCGTAGTAATGGCCGACGGTCACATCCTCGACCGCGGCCGCACGCACGAGCTATTCTCGAACATCGATCTCATGCGGCATGCCTACGTGGAGCCTCCCCAGGTTATTGAACTCTCGCGCCGTCTGGCATCTTCCGTCTCGCCCGCTTTTGCGCAGGTGAGCGAGGTCACCGATGTCGTTCGAATTACCAAGGAGATGGTCCGCCGTGGTTAACGTCATCGACTACATGCCGGGTGATACGCTGCTGCATCGCCTGAACCCCGTCGTCAAACTGGGCCTCGCCGCCGCCATCATCGTCGGCATCTTCTTGTCCGACACCTACGTGGTGCTGCTGGGCTTTTTGGCACTCACCCTTGCGCTGGGTGCCTATGCCGGTGTCGTCGACCGTCTGTTCTCGTTGCTCAAGTTGCTGATTCCGCTCGCGCTTATCATGCTGGTACTCCAGCTAGCCTTTATGCGCGATGGCAACGTGGTGTGGGGCTTTATCACCGACACGGGCCTCATCACAGGATCGAAGGCCTGTCTGCGCCTGCTGGGCGTGGCGTTACCACTCATCCTCATGCTCATGGTGACCAAGCTCAACGACCTTGCCAACGCCTGCGTCGAGGTGCTGCACGTACCGTATCGCTATGCCTTCACCTTTACCACGGCGCTGCGCTTTGTTCCGGTGTTTGGTCAGGAGATGAACGCCATCATGGAAGCTCAGACCGCACGCGGCGTCGAGTACGACACCAAGAACCCCATCAAGAAGCTTAAGCTCATGCTGCCACTGTGCGTGCCACTGCTCATCTCGAGCGTGGGCAAGACCGATGCCACAGCCTTGGCGGCAGAACAGCGCGGCTTCTATCTGCGTACACGCGCCAGCTCGTACAAGCGCTACCCCATCAAGGGCCTGGACATCGCCGTGCTCATCGTCAGCATCGCCCTCATCGCCATCGGCTTCCTGTTCTAGTTCGCCACCGACAGCAACCGCCCAACGCAAAAGGCCTCGGCTCGCACCAAACGAGCCGAGGCCTTTACTGTTTCACCAGATAAAACCTACCAAAATTAACCTGTCCCTTTTTGACGGGTCGGAAGCTAGGGGCGGTAGGGGACGCCGCTGCGGATGATGGATTCGCGCACCAGGACATCCATAGCATCGAGGGTGATCTCGGGCATCTCTCGGTACTTCTGCAGCACCGATAGCTCGGTGCAGGCCAGAATGACACGGTCGCAGCCGCTACGGGCGAACTCCCACATCACGCGGTCGAACTTATCCATATCGGGCTCATGTCCGGCCTTCACATCATCGTAGATAAGCGACATCACATCGTTCTGACGTTTCTCGCTGGGATAGACGACCTCAACGCCCGCAGCCTTACATTCGCGGCCGTAGACGCCCGCGCCCACGGTTCCGTCGGTGCCCATAATGCCGATCTTGTGCACCGGCTCGGCCGGCATACTCAGGTTGGGGTCGAACTCGCGCTCCCCCATCACCGCACCCGCAAGGGCATAGCGCACCGACTCACGCGGCATGTGAATAATCGGCACCTTCGTAAACGACTGGATCTGGTCGTAGAAGTAGTGTGACGTGTTGCAGGGAATGGCAATGTGCGCACAGCCCAGCGACTCGAGTGCCTGGGCACACTCTTTCATGGTCGCTAGCAGCTTGGCATGCTCGCCGGTCTTAATGGCAAGCGTGCGGTCGGGCATGGTCGACTTGGAGAGCACCACCATGTCGATATGTTCCTGATCGCAGGCAGCAGCCGTATGACGCACTACCTGGTCGTAGTAATACGACGTGGCCTCGGCGCCCATGCCGCCGATAACTCCCAGCTTTTCCATCGCCGCCTCCTTGGTGACGCTTGCGCAATTGCGCGTATCATACCCGCGCCCGCCCGATGTAAACCGGACGGGCGCCGCACTCATCTACTTGTAATACGTCTTAAACAGCTTAAAGTGGCGCAGCTTGGTGTGCCACATGCGCAGCCAGCGGTTAAAGACAAAGTCGCCCTTCATAAACGAAGGGTCGGCGCCCTTGCCTTCCTTGTCCAGGCGATGCACCTTAGCGCGCAACTCGGGATCCTTGACGTACTTGTCGACGACACCCATGGGGACGACCATCC
Organism: uncultured Collinsella sp.; assembly: GCA_958428675.1. Lineage (GTDB taxonomy): Bacteria > Actinomycetota > Coriobacteriia > Coriobacteriales > Coriobacteriaceae > Collinsella. The sequence goes on along the minus strand of CAUAGV010000087.1, from coordinate 1,724 downwards.
ACAGCGCCTCGTCCTGCGCCGTCACAAACTCCGGCTCAAACGGGCGGTTGAACACATACTCGTCCACCACATACTTGGCAACGTTAAAGCCGCTGTTAGTGACGTAGTAGTTGCTGCGACCTTGGCGCGTGTTGAAATCGAAGAACTTAAACGAGCCGTCACGCTCGTCGTACTTAACGTCAAAGTTGGAATAGCCCACAAAGTGAAGGTCCTCGAGCAACTTGCGCACGCCGCCCATGAGCTCGTCATTGGGCTCGGTGATGATACAGGCGTGGTTGCCGACACCGTGAGGCTGATGCTCCTCGAGCAGCACGTGACCCAGGCACATCATGCGCACCTTGCCGTTGCGGTCGGAATAACTGGTGAGCACGCGCATGTACTCGTCGTTGCCGGGCACGCGATCCTGCAAGATCAGGTCGTCGGTGTAGCCGCTGGCATACGAGTCGCGAATGACCTGTTCCAGCTCGGCACGGTCGGCAATCTCATAAGCCTTTTTCTGGCCCTCGAACTCGTGCTGCCACCACATGATGCCGTCAGAAGGCTTCAGAATCATCGGGTAGGGAAAATCGATCTGGTCGAGCACTTCGGCAGGCGCCTCGCCTTGCGCGTTGAGCATCGCCATGGTGAAGGTAAAGGTATGCGGATAGGGCACGCCATGCTTCTCGCACAGCTCGTAGAAGATCTCCTTCTTCTGACACTGCTCAAGCATGCTATAGGGAGCGTAAGGCGCGACGATATTATCCGCCAACTCATGGGCATCCTTGGCCTGAGCCACGAGGGCAACATAGTTATCGCCACAGCCCACAAGGACAATCGTCTTATCGGCATGCGCTTGGGCAATGCCGTTGACGGTTTTGAGCATCACGGGCATGGTGTCGATATCCACGTTGGGCGTGTAGTCGATAATCTGGCTGCGGTACGCGGGACCCGTCTGGTACTTGCCAAAGACCAGACTCTTGACCTGGTACTCCTCGTAGAAGGCGCGCGCCACCGAATAGGCGTTGATGTCGCCACCGAGCAGCACGGGAATGAACTCGCGCTCTGTAAATTGCAATGCCATGGAAACTTCCTATCATGAACTGCCCACACAACGGGCGGTCTTTGCGCAACTGATTTATTCTAGCGTGCCAAACCGCCGGTGCCCAAAGCTCCACCGTATCTATGGCAATCGACGTAATCGTCCAGCACGAAGGCCAGCACGAAGACGGCGCTCACCGTTGTATGACAATGGGCAATGAACCTACCATTGTTGTAGGATTCAGCGTATTGACATCCTCAAACGAAAGGCGCGCACGTGCCCCAAGACCATCCGACCGATAACCCCAACCTCGATGCCGCGAAACGAGAGCTGGAGGAACGCGCACAAACGGCCGTTCCCCTACGCACGGCAAACGACGCCTACGACAGGCCCGCCCGCATCGTCTCAATCAACACGTCGGCGCACAAGGGCACGCGCAAGTCGCCCGTCGCCGATGGACACGACACCGTTATAGAGCAATTTGGCCTCACCTCCGACGCACACGCCGGGCATTGGCACCGCCAGGTTTCCTTTTTAGCTGCAGAGTCCATCCAGACGGCGCAGGAGCGCGGGCTCGATGTGCACGAGGGTGACTTTGGGGAGAATTTCACCACGCAAGGCATCAATCTACTCTCGCTCCCCTTGGGCGCGCAGCTCAAGCTTGGCAGCGAGGTGCTTGTCGAAATCAGCCAAATCGGCAAGGTCT
>CAUAGV010000086.1 GCA_958428675.1 uncultured Collinsella sp. | reverse complement strand
AGCGCTTTGTGCGGCACTTTGAGGACCGTGGGTTTACCAACATCGTGCTTTCCGCCAAGGCCCATAGCGTACAGACGACGCTTGATACCTATCGCGCTCTGTCGCGCGAGATACCGCATGTTCCGCTTCACCTGGGCGTGACGGAGGCGGGTACCAAGCTCCAGGGCACCATCAAGAGCTCTGTAGGCTTGGGTATCTTGCTTTCCGAAGGCATCGGTGACACCATGCGTGTGTCGCTCACGGCCGATCCGGTCGAGGAGCCGCCGGTCGCCTGGGGTATTCTGCAGTCGCTGGGCCTGCGCCGCCGTGGTCCCGAGATTGTCTCGTGCCCTACGTGCGCTCGCTGCCAGGTTAACCTTATTCCCATTGCCGAGGAGGTCACCGAGCGGCTTAAGAACTACTCCGCGCCGCTTTCGATCGCCGTGATGGGGTGTGCCGTTAATGGCCCCGGCGAGGCTTCCGACGCCGACCTAGGCGTGGCCTGTGGACGAGGTCAGGGCCTGCTCTTTTCGCATGGCCAGATCATTGGTAAAGTAGCTGAGGATCAAATTGTCGACGCGCTTATGGCCGAGGTCGACAAACTTATTGAGGAGAAGTAAATGACTCGAGCAATGTATATGTCTAAGCTCTATGCGCCGACGCTTAAAGAGGATCCGGCGGACGCTGAGCTCGCCAGCCACCGCCTGCTGCTCCGTGCCGGCATGATCCGCAAAGAGGCCGCCGGTCTGTATTCCTACCTGCCGCTTGCTTGGCGCTCGATCCGCAAGATCGAGAATATCGTGCGCGACGAGATGGACGCTGCCGGCGCCCAGGAGCTTATGATGCCCATCATGGTCGATGCCGAGTTGTGGCGTGAGTCCGGCCGCATCGACGCCTATGGCAAGGAGCTTGTGCGCTTTGATGACCGCCACGGCCGCGAGTTTGTGCTCGGACCCACGCACGAGGAGACCGTGACTGCCCTGGTGCGCAATGAGTTGCGTTCCTACAAGCAGCTGCCAGTGAACCTCTATCACATTCAGGATAAGTTCCGCGACGAGTTCCGTCCCCGTTTTGGCCTGATGCGCGGTCGCGAGTTCATCATGAAGGACGCCTACAGCTTCTCTGCTACGCAGGAGAGCCTGCAGGAGGAGTACGACAAGATGAAGCAGGCCTATGCCAACATTTGCGAGCGCTGCTACATCAAGGCTCTGCCCGTTGTCGCCGACTCCGGCGAGATCGGTGGCGATACCTCCGTCGAGTACATGGCTTTGGCCGACGCCGGCGAGGCTTCGCTCGTCTACTGCGACGATTGCGGCTTTGCTGCCGATGACGAGGCCGCAAGCACCAAGGTCGTTGTGACCGAGGGTCCTGGCGACGGTGCGCTTACCAAGGTCGAGACTCCGGGCATGGGCACCATCGAGGCCGTTGCAAAGTTCTTCGGCTTCCCCGAGAACGGCACGCGCAAGTCTCTGGCACTCATCGACGCCGAGGGCAAGCCCGTCGTGGCCATTGTTCCGGGCGACCACGAGCTCAACGATTGCAAGGCCGAGCATGTCTTTGGCAAGGGCTATCGCATGATGACTGATGAGGAGCTCCAGACCTACGGTCTGCACAAGGGCTTTATCGGACCGGTTAACTTGCCCGAGGGCATCCGTCTGGTGTGCGACGAGAGCCTGCGCGAGTCCAAGCAGTGGGCCTGCGGTGCCAACGAGGTCGACTATCACTTTACCGGTGCCTGCCCCGAGCGCGACTTTACCGTCGATGAGTGGGCAGATCTGGTCACCGTCGTTGCCGGCGATCCCTGCCCGCACTGCGGCAAGCCGCTCTCTGCTGCCCGCGGCATCGAGGTCTCTCAGGTGTTCCAGCTGGGCACCAAGTACTCCGAGGCCATGGGTGCCACCTTTATGGACGAGGACGGCAAGGAGAAGCCGCTCATCATGGGTTGCTACGGCGTTGGTGTGTCCCGCTCGCTTGCTGCCGTCGTGGAGCAGCACAACGACGAACACGGCATCGTCTGGCCGGTCTCCGTTGCCCCGTACGAGGTCGCGGTGATTCCGCTCGATCCCAAGAAGGAGGAGTGCGCTAACGTTTGCGACCAAATCGTCGAGGGCCTGTGCGCCGAGGGTATCGAGGTTGTCGTCGATGACCGTGACGAGCGTCCCGGCTTTAAGTTTGCCGATAACGACCTCATGGGCTTCCCGTATCAGGTCGTTCTGGGTAAGCGTGGCCTCAAGAATGGTACTGTGGAGCTCAAGGACCGTGCTACGGGCGAGCGCGAGGACGTGGCTATCGACGAGGTCGTCGCCAAGGTTGCCGAGCTTGTTAAGGCGGCCCGCCGTTAATCGACGATTTCGCTTGTAGTTCGATATACGGGACGGCCCCACATTTCTCCAGATCGGGGAGATGTGGGGCCGTCCTTTTATCTTGTGGCATCCTCGATATCTAAAAGGAAAACCCCACAGCCCATATGAGCTGCGGGGTTTTCTTGTGCCTCCGATGCGAAATAAATCGCTCAGATATTACTGATAATCGACGACGTCGATCCAGTTCTTAAGGAACTCATCGTTCACGTTGCGCTTACGAGCAAGCTCGGAAGCGGCGACGATGCTCGTCCACTGGCGCACGACCTGCATGGGCATGTCGGCGCGGTCGCAGTAGAGCTCCAGGTAGGCCTCGGCCTGGTCCTTGCTGTTGAGGGCGAAGAGCAGGTAGGTGGTGGCAACGTCGGCAGCAGGGGAGCCCTGGGTGGCGTGTGCCCAGTCGCACACATAGAGCTGGCCGTCGTCGCCGACGATGACGTTGGAGGGGTTGAAGTCGCCGTGGCAGACCTTGAACTCCTTGGTCATGCCGTCCAGACGCTCCTGAAGGTTGTAGCGCGTGGTGGCATTGAGCTGATCAAGGCTGTCGATCATGCGGGCGAACTTGTCGCGCTGACGGTTGAGCAGCGGGGAGGTGTAGCCGTGGATCTCAATCTGAAGGTCGACGAACATCTCGAGGTACTCACCAAAGCGCTGGGGCTCGGCAGTCATCTTCTCGGCAAGGGTGGTGCCCGGAACCTTCTCGGTCACGAGCACCCAGCCGTTGGCGTTCTCGAGCTGGGAAACCTCGAGAGCCTTGGGGCTGCGGATGCCGCACTCATTGATGCGGGCAAGATTCAAAGCCTCGTTGAACACGTCGGAGACAGGCTTGGTCTCGTTAAAGACCTTGACGATCTTGTCGCCCAGGTCGTAAACGACCTTGTTGCCACGGCGGACGAGCTCGGTCTTGGAATCGGGTAGCAGCATGGTTGCATCCTTTCAACGATGCGATAGAAGCGACGGCGGGGGTGTGTGAAACACCCGTGCACCCCCGCCGTTAAAAACCGTGCTAAAACTAGCAGACGGCGTAGTCCTGAGGCTCGCGGCCGTAGTAGGCGTCCAGGTAGAGCTCCTTGATCTCGCTCATGAGCGGGTAGCGCGGGTTGGCGCCGGTGCACTGGTCGTTGAATGCCTGCTCAGTCATCTCGTCGAGGGTGTCGAGGAAGTACTGCTCGTCAACACCGTAGTCGGCGATGGTCTTCTTGACGCCGATGAAGTCCTTGAGCTCCTCGAGCTTCGTGATGAAGTTCTCGAAGACCTCCTTGTCGTCCTTGCCCTCGATGCCGCAGTACTTGGCCATCTCGGCGTAGTTGTGCAGCGCGTTGGGGTAAGGATACTGGGAGAAGGTACCCATCTTGACGGGAGCCTCGGCGGCGTTGTAGCGCATGACGCGGGTCAGGATGACAGCGTTTGCGAGGCCGTGGGGCAGGTGATGGAAAGCGCCGAGCTTGTGGGCCATGGAGTGGTTGAGGCCCAGGAAGGCGTTGGCGAAGGCCATACCGGCCATGCAGGAGGCGTTGTGCATCTCCTCGCGGGCGTGCGGGTCCTTGGCGCCGTTCGTGAAGCTGGAGGGCAGGTTCTCGAAGACGAGCTTGGCAGCGCGCTCGGAGAGGCCCTTGGTGTAGTCGGAAGCCATGATGGAGACGTAGGACTCGATGGCGTGGGTCATGACGTCGATGCCGGAGGCAGCGGTCAGGCCGCGCGGGGCGGTCATGCAGTTGTCGGCGTCGACGATAGCCATGTTGGGGAGCAGCGCGTAGTCGGCGAGCGGCCACTTGATGCCGGTCTCCTTGTCGGTGATGATGGCGAACGGCGTGCACTCGGAGCCGGTACCCGAAGAGGTCGGGACGGCGACGAAGTAGGCCTTCTTGCCCATCTCGGGGAAGGTGAAGATACGCTTGCGGATGTCCATGAAGTCCATGGCCATGTCCTCAAACTTGCACTCGGGGTGCTCGTACATCATCCACATGATCTTGCCGGCGTCCATAGCGGAGCCACCGCCGACGGCGATGATCACGTCAGGCTCAAAGAGAGCCATCTGCTTGGCGCCGCGACGTGCGCACTGCAGCGACGGATCGGGCTCGACGTCGTAGAAGCAGTCGTGGGCGATACCCATCTCGTCGAGCTTGGCCTCGATGGCGCGGGTGTTGCCATTCTTGAAGAGGAACTGGTCGGTGACGATGAAGGCGCGCTTCTTGCCCATGACGGTACCGAGCTCGTCGAGGGCGACGGGCGTGGAACCCTTCTTGAAGTAGACCTTCTCGGGAGCGCGGAACCACAGCATGTTCTCACGGCGCTCGGCCACAGTCTTAACGTTGATCAAGTGCTTCACCCCAACGTTCTCGGAGACGGAGTTGCCGCCCCAGGAGCCGCAGCCCAGGGTCAGAGACGGCTTCATGCCAAAGTTGTACAGGTCACCGATGCCGCCGTGCGAGGACGGGGTGTTGATGACGATACGGCAGGCCTTCATGACGTGCTCGAACAGGCTGATCTTCTCGGCCTGGGCGGGGTGCACATACAGAGAGGCGGTGTGGCCCGGACCACCGGCGAGCACCAGGTGCTCGGCCTTGTCGACGGCCTCCTGGAAGTCCTTGGCGTGGTACATGGCAAGGACCGGGGAGAGCTTCTCGTGGGAGAACTCCTCCTTGGCGGGGTCGGTGGAGGTGACCTCGGCGATCAGGATCTTGGTCTTGGCGGGAACCTCGATGCCGGCGAGCTCGGCGATCTTGGCGGCGGCCATGCCGGGGATGCGGTGATCGAGAGCGCCGTTCTTGAACATGGCGGCACGCAGGGCCTCCATCTCGGCACCCTGCTTGACGAAGTAGCAGCCGCGCTTCTGGAACTCGGCCTTAACCTGGTCATAGATGCTGTCGATGACAGTCACGGACTGCTCGGAAGCGCAGATCATGCCGTTATCGAAGGTCTTGGAGTGGATGATGGAGTTGACGGCGAGCAGCACGTCGGCGGTGTCGTCGATGATGACCGGGGTGTTACCGGCGCCAACGCCCAGGGCGGGCTTGCCCGAGGAGTAAGCGGCCTTGACCATGCCCGGGCCACCGGTGGCGAGGATGATGTCGACGTCGCGCATGACCATGTTGGTCAGCTCGATGGAGGGGACATCGACCCAGCCGATGATGCCCTCGGGGGCGCCGGCCTTGACGGCGGCGTCAAGCACGAGCTTGGCGGCGGCGATGGTGCACTTGGCGGCTGCCGGGTGCGGGGAGATGATGATGCCGTTGCGGGTCTTCAGGCTGATCAGCGTCTTGAAGATCGCGGTGGAGGTGGGGTTGGTCGTCGGGATGACGGCGCCCACGATGCCGATGGGCTCGGCGATCTTGGTGATGCCGTAGGCCTCGTCGCGCTCCAGAACGCCACAGGTCTTGGTGTTCTTGTAAGCGTTGTAGATGTACTCTGCGGCGTAGTGGTTCTTGATGACCTTGTCCTCAAGAACGCCGCGGCCGGTCTCCTCGATGGCCATCTTCGCCAACGGGATACGAGCCTTGTTGGCGGCCATGGCGGCCTCATAGAAGATCTTGTCGACCTGCTCCTGCGTGTACGTAGCAAAAAGCGCCTGGGCCTCTCGCATCTGAGCGAGCTTAGCCTCAAGCGCCTCTACGTTGTCCACAATTGCGGGAGTAGTGTTTTCCGGTGACTTTTTCACCATTTGTGTCTCCTTGCGATCGGAGATTTACCCTACGTCTTGCATGATAGCAAGAAATAATTCGGTAAACGGTAAGATTCCCGTAAAAGGCATACTAAAACGCTTCAATAAACTGAAGCGTTTTAACTAAAACTATCTGCCAGTGCATCGCCCCGCTCATTGGGGACAGACTTACATGAGTGGTTTCACTCATTTGGGACAGACATCGATTTGCGATTTTGTCGTTTTGGGCCTGTTTTTGTCGCTGATTGGATATAAATAGGTCACAGGCTCAGCATTTCGCGTTTCTTCTCTCCTTTTAGGTGTTGCCTGTACGGCTTTGAAAGGAGAGACCATGCCCCGATGCGCCCGCGAAATTTCGCTCACCGGCTATTACCACGTCTTTGACCGCGGTAACTCCAAACAGATCATTTTTGAAGATGATTCCGACCGCTATCGTTTCCTATCGGACATATCGGACAGGTTTGCGTGCCATGACGTGGCGGTGTTGGCCTGGTGTCTTATGGACAACCACTTCCATTTGATGGTTGATGACCCATATGACAACCTTTCAAAGGCAATGCAGTGCGCGCTGACGGCGTATGCCAAGTATTTCAATGGGAAAACGGGAAGAACGGGCCATCTGTTTGACAATCGCTATTCGCGGGTCGCGGTTGAGTCGGACACGCAGGCAGTGCAGCTGCTCGACTATATTCATCTCAATCCCGTGAAGGGTGCGCTTGACTCGCTCGAGGCGTACCGCTGGTCAAGCTATAAGGCGTATCAGCTGGGCTATGATCCCTTTGACATCTGTGATGCGGCCCCTATGCTTGATGTTGTCGGAGGCTCCCGTCGCTATTGCGAGCATCTCAAGAAAGTTGCCGGGCGCATCTGGTCAGTGGAGGTTCTTCCGCGCCGGCGGATCCCCGATGAGGAGGCCCTTTTCGTTGCGCGCGAAGTCCTGACGAGCATAGATCCTGCGTTGCTCAAGGCCCTGCCACGCCCCGAACGCGATGCCTGCCTGCTGAGGCTCAGGCGGGCACATCTCACGGTCAAGCAAATTGCCCGTATCACCGGTATCGGCGCCACAAGCGTGACCAAGGCTACTGCAGGCTGGAAGGATGCAGCGTGAGGCAGGGGCC
>CAUAGV010000085.1 GCA_958428675.1 uncultured Collinsella sp. | reverse complement strand
AATACTGCGTCAGCGCCCCGGCCATTGTGACCGCAAACAGACCCGGCCAGACCGCCCGCGGCGGCTTTTGCCCCGCCTGCAGCGCCTGCCACAAAACCACATGGCAGTACAAAAGCACGATGCCCTCCAGCATCATCAGGCTGTACATCCGGGTGAACACCGCCATGCCCTGCACGCCGACGCAGAGCAGCCAGCAGGCCGCCGCCGTCCACGCGGGCCAGAACCGCCCGATCAGCCGCTTCGCCGTGCAGTACAGCACCGCCGCGCCCGCCAGGATGCAGACAAAGTTCGGCAGCAGCCCCACCCACGGCAGACCCAGCTGCGGGAACAGCGACTCCGCCGTATAGATCAGGCAATAGTAGAGCGGCGGGTGGACATCGATCTTCTGGTTGTTCCACGGGATGGTATAGTCAAACGGGCGGCCCGGCGTCAGGACCGCGCTGTAAAAGCTGCCGTCGTGCCAGCTGTCCATATAGCCGTCCTCCAGCGCGTAGAACCCGCCGGGATAGTTTGCCAGCTCATAGGTGTACAGCTCGTCCACATGGTAGCCCTGCTTGTGCGCCGCGTAGTAGAGCATCAGCGCCAGCCCCACGGCCAGCAGCGCCGACACCGCCAGCATGCGCTTGGTTTTTGTGTTTTTCATGATTCCCGCTTTCCGTATCTGTCTGACCGTAGGGGCGCATTCTATATGCGCCCGCGCACCTCGCGCCGCCGCAAACCTCCCGGGCGGATATGGAATCCGCCCCTACGGGAATGCGCGCCCGTTCGTTTACACACCTGCATACCAAAAAGGCCTGCCCCAAAAGGCAGGCCCTTCGTTTGTTTTACTCCTGTGCGTTTTCTTCCTTGTCACGCACAAAACGCCACAGCTCAACGATGGTGAAATCCTCGCTCAGCTCACTCTCGTCGATCTCCTCGCCGATTGCCTCGCCCAGTGCCCACGCCAGCTCGATCATATCCTCATGGTCGGCGCCCAGGTCAGCCAGCGCTGTGCCGCGGCTCAAATCGCTCGTGTCGCAGCTGAACTGCTCTGCCAGCAGATCCTGCAATTCTTCAAAGGTCATTCCGTTTTCCCCCTCTCACTGGGAAGTTTTGTGTTCTTATCATACAAGCCCACAGCGGTTCCGTCAAGGGGCAAACCAGCAACAACCACACAAATTTATTGCGTCTGATTTGTGGAATCTGCCGAAGGCCCCGCCGGTAACTGCGGCTGTGCGTTCAAAATGCGCATAAACTCCTCGCCGGAGATCGTCTCTTTTTCGTACAGATACTGGGCAATTTCGTCCAGCTTACGCTTGTTGTCGGCCAACAGCTGGTAGGCCTTCTTGTGCTCGGCCTGCACGATCTCCACGACCTTGGCATCGACCTGAGCCGCCGCCTGCTCGCTGCAGGCCAGGCTCGCGTCGCCGCCCAGGTAGGCGTTGTTCACAGTCTCCAGCGCGACCATGTCGAAATCCTCGGTCATGCCGTAGCGGGTGACCAGTGCGCGGGCCAGCTTGGTGGCCTGCTCAATATCGTTCGACGCGCCCGTCGTGATGGAGTGGAAGATCAGCTCCTCCGCCGCGCGTCCGCCGGTCAGCGTCGCGATCTTGTTCAGGATCTCCTCTTTCGTCATCAGCGTGTGGTCGCCGTCCTCCACCTGCATGGTGAAGCCCAGCGCACCGGACGTGCGCGGCACAATGGTAATTTTCTGCACGGGGGCGCTGTTCGTCTGCAAGGCCGCCACCAGCGCGTGGCCGACCTCATGGTAGGAGACGATGCACTTTTCCTTATTGTTGAGGATCTTGTTCTTCTTCTGCGCACCGGCCAGGATCGTGTCCACGGCCTCCTGCAGGTCGAACTGGGTCACGGCCTTGCGGTGATGGCGCACAGCGCAGAGCGCGGCCTCGTTCACGATGTTCGCCAGCTCGGCGCCGGACGCACCGGGCGTCATGCGGGCCACAACACCAAAGTCACAGTCGGGGCCGAGCTTGACTTTCTTAGCGTGCAGGCGCAGGATGCTCTCGCGGCCCTTCAGATCGGGCAGCTCGACTGGCACGCGGCGGTCAAAACGGCCCGGGCGGGTCAGCGCAGGGTCCAGGGATTCCGGGCGGTTCGTCGCCGCCAGGATGACGACGCCCTTCGTGGCGTCAAAGCCGTCCATCTCGGTCAGCAGCTGGTTGAGCGTCTGCTCGCGCTCGTCGTTGCCGCTAAAGCCGCCGCCGTCACGCTTCTTACCGATCGTATCGATCTCATCGATAAAGACAATACACGGGGCCTTTTCCTTGGCCTGCTTAAACAGGTCACGCACCTTAGCAGCGCCGCGACCGACAAACATCTCAACAAACTCAGAGCCCGAAATGCTAAAGAACGGAACACCAGCCTCGCCGGCAACAGCCTTGGCAAGCAGGGTCTTACCGGTACCCGGAGGGCCGACAAGAAGAGCACCGCGCGGCAGCTTGGCGCCGATCTCCTCGTAGCGCTGCGGCTTCTCCAGAAAGTCGACGACCTCCTTGAGAGACTCCTTGGCCTCTTCCTGGCCGGCGACATCCTTAAAGGTCACGCCCACGTCCTTGGAGGCGATCACGCGCGCGCCGGACTTACCCAGTCCACCGCCGCCAAAACCGCCTCCGCCAAAGTTCATCGACGGACCGTCATCACCCATGGCCTTCTTCATGCGGCGGTTGAGCCACCAGCCGATCAGGAAGAAAATCGCCATGGGAAGAATGAGCGTGAGCAAGTAGTAGGTCATCAAACCCGAGTTTTTATCGGGAACGACCGACTCCAGCGAAGCGCCAGACTCAAGCACGCGATCGGTAAAACCCGCATCATTCGGCACACCGGTCGTCTTGTAGGCGATGTTCTCGTCCTCGCCCTTCTTGGTGTAATAAATCGTGTAATCGTCCGTGTTGTACTCGACCTTGACGACACTCTTCTTATCGAGCGCTTTGACAAACGTCGAGTAATCGGTCTTCGTAATCTGCTGCGTGTGACCGATGTTGGGGAACAGAACGGTCGAGAGCACGAGGTAGACGACGAAGGCGATGAGCACGTAGAGGATCATAGTCCGTCTACGTTTGTTGTCATCCATCTCCATCTGCTTGAACTCCATCTACTGGGGTTGATAATGCTATCTAGAATACCCAACCCAGACGGCGATAAACCGACGCTGGGCACGAAAGGATAGAGATGGCATCACTGGAAGTCGGCAAGGTTCAAATCTATACGGGCGACGGTAAGGGCAAGACGACGGCTGCGCTGGGGCTCGCGCTGCGCGCCACGGGCTATGGACTTAACGTGCTTATGCTGCAGTTTGCCAAGAAGCTGCACTGCGCCGAGCATGATGCGGCGCCCCGTTTAGGTCTGCGCATCGTACAAGCCGACCGCGATACGCCCGAGACTTGCGCCGCGCAGATCATGGAGCTCGCACGCGAGCAGATTAGCCAGGTAGACGTGCTGATCTTGGATGAACTGGGAGAAGCCATGCGACGGGGCTTTGTGACGCGCGAAGATGTCGAAGCGTTGATCGCAATGAAACCGACCACCACAGAGCTCGTGCTCACCGGCCGCGGATTACTGCCCCTCGCCGACCTTGCTGACCTAGTAACCGAAATGCGCCCCGTCAAACACTACTTCGACGAAGGCCTCCTAGCCCGCCAAGGCATCGAATACTAGCCATTGGGGACGTCCCCAATGGCTAGGCGGTGGCGCGGCCGAGCCAGTTGCCGCCGTGGTGGTAGATGGTGAACATTGTGGCCGTGATGAGCCAGGTTACGGGGTAAACAAGCAGCAGGTGCTCAAGCGACGGATCGAACGGCATGATCGCAAACACCCAGATCACCCTGAGCACGACGGTGCCAAAAATCGTGAGCAGCATGGGCTGCAAGCTCACGCCGGCACCGCGAATGGAGCCCGACGCGTTTTCGATAATCGAGAAGATCGCGTAGAACGGCGCGATGAAATGAAGAATCGTCGTGGTGTAGGCCGAAATCGAAGCATCGTCGACAAACAGACGCGACAACGGACCCGAGAACACCAGTAGCACGGCAGACAGGCCACCAATGAGCATAAACGACAGCACAAGCGACGTATGGTAGCCCTTACGCATGCGCTCGTAGTTGCGCGCGCCAAAGTTCTGTGCCGAGAACGTGGTGATCGAAACGCCAAGCGCCTCGGTAACCATCCAGACAATGCCATCCAAACGGCCCGAAAGACCCCACGCCGTGGTGACATCGGCACCAAACGAGTTGACCGACACCTGAATCAAAACGTTGGAAATCGAATACGCAGCAGACTGAAAGCCAAGCGGCAGACCACACGAGATCATGCTCTTACAAATGCCAGGATCAATGCAGAGTTTGGACAGTGAAAGCCGCCACGCACCCGGAGCGTGCATCATACGAATCACGATCATCGTGGCGTTGGAGCAAATGGTCAGCGCCACCGCGATGCCGCAGCCCAGAGCCTCCATATGAAGCACGGCAACGAAGATGACATCCAGCACCGCATTAACAAGGCAGCCGGAAGCAATGATCACAGCAGGACCGCGTGTGTCGCCCACGGCGCGCAGCAGCGCCGTTCCCATATTGAGCAGCAGCGCCGCAACCATGGCGGCAAAATAGCAACGAGCATAGGCCACGCCCTCGGCCAATAGTTCATGCGGCGTGTTCATAAGTACCAGCATGGGCTCAACGAACACTATGCCAAGAATCGAGAAAACGATACCGCCCACCAGCGCGAGCGTCATGGCCGTATGGACCGAACGACTCAATCGCTCATCATCGTGCTGACCAAAATACTGACCGGTAATGACCGCGCAGCCAGCGCCAACGCCAACGCAAAAGCCAATGCAGAGCTCGGTGAGCACCATCGTGGCTTGAATGCCACCCAGCGCGAGCTTGCCGCCAAACTGGCCGACGATATAGGTACCGATAAGCGTGTAAGCCTGCTGAAAAAACGAACTAAAAAAGATGGGAACGCACAGCGAAAGCAATTGCTGCCAAATAACACCCTGCGTTACATCGATAGCCGTAGATTTCTTAGCCACACGCCCTCCCCACCAGCGTACGTCAAACAACAAAACGGCAATTTAAGACCAAAGCCAATACCAGCTTAGCACCGACCGACGTCGGCCGAAACGCCCCGAACCAGAGCCCGGTGCTAACTATCTGCCTAGTGATACAGCCCCGGCTGGTAGTGGTACTCGTTGCTCACATGCGGGCACAGCTGCCAAAAGGCAACAGCGCTTGCCGCGGCCACGTTGAGTGAATCGACCCCATGCGCCATCGGAATACGCACGGCGCGGTCGCAGCCTGCAATGGTCTTGGCGCCCAAGCCAGCACCCTCGGTGCCCATAAAGATTGCCAGGCGGTCAATCTCCTGGAGCGCGGGATCGTCCAGCGACACCGAATCATCCGTCAACGCCATAGCGGCACACGAAAAGCCGGCATCGTGTAGCGCCGCCAGTCCATCATGCGGCCATACGCGCGCTTCGCTGCCAATGCGTGTCCAGGGCACCTGGAACACCGTGCCCATGCTCACGCGGGCCGAACGACGATACAGCGGATCACAACACGTAGGACTGACCAAAATGCCGTCGACGTTGAGCGCGGCCGCCGAGCGGAATATTGCGCCCACATTGGTATGGTCGACAATGCCCTCGAGCACGCACACGCGCACCGGGCGCTCCCCCGCCGCCTCGACGACGCCGCCCAAGAACTCATCAACCGGAATCTGTCGCGGGCGACGAAATGCCGCGAGCGCACCGCGCGTCACGTTAAAGCCCGTCAACTGCTCCATGAGCTCCATGGAGGCCACGAACACAGGAACCGGACCCGCGCCCTCGCGTACCGCCAGGCGCTCAAACAGCGGCATCATCTGGTCGAGCCAGCGCTCGCCCAAAAGAAAGCTCGCCGGCTCGTATCCGGCGCGAACCGCACGTTCGATGACCTTGGCACTCTCGGCGATAAAAATGCCCTTCTGCGGCTCCAGCACGCAGCGCAGCTCACGCTCGGTCAGTCGCACGTAGGCATCAAGCCGCTCGTCCTCGAGCGAATCGATTCGCAGCACCTCAACGGCATCAGTCATAGCAGCCAGCCCGCACCTTTCTTTACAGCGCATCTATACCAAACGAGGCGACGCTAAGCGCCGCCCCTCAATCATTCCAACCCGATAATACCGTGGGCAAATAGGAGATTTACGCCTCAACGCGACGATACGTCACGAACTCATAATCGAGGCCTTCGTCACCCTCGCCCGCGGCAATCGTGGCAACCCCTTCGCGCCGCGCAACTTCCCACGCGGGATCGGCGTCCAAGTCGGGAAAGTACGTGTCCACGGGATGGACGCAGTGGTTATGCGTGACCTCGGCCTCCACGCAGTACGGCAAAAACTGCCGATAGACATCGCCGCCGCCGATCACCCAGGCAACGGGCTCATCGGCAACCGCGGCGAGCGCCTCGCCGATACTATGTACCACGTCGACGCCCTCGGGCGTAAAATCCTCGTCGCGCGTGAGCACGATATTGCGACGATTCTTGAGCGGACGTCCACCGGGAAAACTCAGCAGCGTCTTGCGTCCCATGATAACCGGACAGCCCTTGGTACACGCCACAAAATGGCGCATGTCGGCACGATTGGACACGACCATATCGCCCTCGCAGCCAATGCCCCAGTCGTCACACACGGCGACGATGGCAGAAAGCTTACACGTCATACCTGCCACCTATACCGCAATGGGGATGTTCTTGACCTGCGGGCCTTGCTCGTAGCCCTCGACGATCAGGTCGTCGGTCGTAAACGCGTAGAAATCGTGCACATCGGGGTTCAGCTTTACCTTGGGCGCCGCAAACTGCGGACGCGCGATAAGTTCGCGGACGATGTCGACATGGCGGTCGTAAATGTGGGCATCGGCAATCACATGCAGCAGCTCGCCGGGAATCATATCGACCGACTGCGCGACCATCATCAGCAAGATGGCGTACTGGCACACATTCCAGTTGTTCGCGGCCAAAATGTCCTGGCTGCGCTGGTTGAGAATCATGTTGAGCGTGGGCTTATCGTCCTGCGGGCGCTGTGTCACGTTATACGTCACGCTGTAGGCGCACGGATACAGGTGCATCTCGGAAAGGTCGCTAAACACGTAGGTATTCGCC
>CAUAGV010000084.1 GCA_958428675.1 uncultured Collinsella sp. | reverse complement strand
ACACCTCGTGGGACCCCATCGACTACCTGCTGGTCGACATGCCTCCGGGAACAGGCGACGTCGCGCTCACCGTCTTCCAGTCGCTGCCGGTCGACGGCATCGTCATCGTCACGAGCCCGCAGGATCTGGTCTCGATGATCGTCGCCAAGGCGGTCAACATGGCCGAGAAGATGAACGTCCCCATTCTGGGCATTGTCGAGAACATGAGCTATATTGAGTGCCCCGACTGCGGCAAGAAGATCGAGGTCTTTGGCAAGAGCAAGCTCCCCGAGGTCGCGGAGCGCTATAACCTCGACATCTTGGGTCAGCTTCCCATTAATCCGGCACTCGCCGAGGCCTGCGATAAGGGCGAGGTCGAGACCGCGCTGCCCGATGGCATGTTGCCCAAGGCAGTCTCTGCCGTCGAGGCTATTACCCCGCACGAGACCGACGAGGCCTAAGTGAACGCGAGCGCCCTCTATGACGTCTTGGTAATCGGCGGCGGGGCTTCAGGCCTCGCCGCCGCCATTACGGCCGCACGCGCTGGCAAAAACGTCTGCATCGTTGAGCGCGATGTCGCCTGCGGCCTCAAGCTCCTTGCGACCGGTAACGGCCGCTGCAACCTCTCCAACGAATCGATTGATCCTCAGCGGTATAACCACCCCGCATTCGTCGAATCCGTCATGGGCCCCCAGCCCGAACAAGAGCTTATGGGGTTCTTCTCCTCGCTGGGTATCATGACAACCTCCGAGGAAGGCCGGCTGTACCCGCGTTCCCTTCGCGCCGAATCGGTGCGCGACGCGCTTCTCAGCGTTTGCGACCGCCTAGGTATCACCTTAATCTGCGGAGCCAACGTTGCCTCGGCGCACAAAGCTTCCGAAGGCTGGGCACTCCAAATAGACCGTCCAGCGCGGCCGCTCAAGGCAAAAAAGCACGATGACCGAAAATCGGAGCTCCGCTCGCTTCGGAAAGCGCTCGCCGATGTCCCTCGCAAGAACGAGGCCCTGCAGGCACATGCCGTAATTATCGCTACGGGCGGCAACCCCACCGGTATCGCCGATACGTTTCGCCTCCCCCTCACTTCGCTGCGCCCCATCCTCTGCCCCGTATCGGCAACGGTCGTTGGCGATCGGGCGGCACTCAAGACGTTGGATGGCCTGCGCGTCCGTGCCCGCTTGACGCTCGCCCACAATCATAATGAGCTCTGGCACGAAGACGGTGAAGTGCTGTTTCGAACCTTCGGTATCTCGGGCGTCGCTGTCTTCAACCTCTCTCGTCGTATCCAGCACGGCGATACGATCCTGCTCGACGTTTTCCCCGACCTCTCCAAAGACGAGTTGCTCGATATGCTCAACCGGCGCGTTGAGCTGCTCGGCGGCTTTTCGCCCCGCGATCCCCGTTGGCTCGACGGCATGCTCGCCCCGCAACTCTCCCGCGTCGTCTGCACAGCGTTCGAGCAGTGCCATCCAGGCTCCAACGATGTCATCCACCTGGTCTCGATCCTCAAGCACTTTAAGTTGCTCGTCGAGGGAACAACCGAGGAGCGCTCAGCGCAGGTCACGCGTGGTGGCGTATCTGTCGAGAGTATCTCAACACCCAGCCTACGCGCGCGCAGCGTTGTCGACGCCCCGCTTTACGTCTGCGGTGAAGCGCTCGACATCGACGCCGATTGCGGAGGCTTTAACCTTGCGTGGGCCTGGATCTCGGGCATTCGCGCTGCAAGCAGCCTGTAGCCGCGCAGTCTATAATCAAAAACGCATTCGGGCCGTCTGGAATACCGGACGGCCTCTTTCTTGCCTCTAAGGAGACCTCGATGATTGAAATCACCCAAGTCAACGCGTCGCTCGATGAAGCCGGCGATGAAAATGCCTGTCTCATTGTTGGCAAGCGAGTCGCCAAGCGCGTCCTACGTTGCAAGGACTCCGAGATCAAGTCCATCGAGCTCCACCGCAAGTCAATCGACGCTCGCAAAAAACGAGACGTCCATTTTATCCTGAGCTTTCGTGTTGAGCTGACTAGTCCCCACCTCGAGCGAGAAGCGGTCGACAGCGTTGCCGAGCGTGACCGCTCGCGCGTACGCGCGATAGAAGACGATGAGCCTTCATTCCCCTCCCCCGCCTCCGACGCACCTCAAGAACGCCCTGTCGTTGTCGGCGCCGGATGCGCCGGCCTTTTCGCTGCGCTTACGCTCGCCGAAGCAGGTCTTAAGCCCTTGCTCATCGAGCGCGGCGACCCGGCATTTCGCCGCTCGCAGGCGATCGATCTCTTTCTAATGGAGCGCATCCTCGACCCCGAGAGCAATATCCAGTTTGGCCTGGGCGGCGCGGGAACCTTCTCGGACGGCAAACTCAATACGGGAACCAAAAATCCCGCCCATCGCCTTATCCTCGAAACCTTCGTCGAGGCGGGCGCGCCCCGCGATATTCTGTGGGATGCCAAGCCGCACATTGGCTCCGACATCCTTCCCACGGTTGTCACCGCTATATCCCAGCGCATCGAGCAACTCGGAGGTGTCGTCCGTTATCGAACGAAGCTCGTCGACATTCGCATCGACGCGTCTGGCGCCATCACCGGTATTGATGTCCAATCGTCCCAAGACGCCGCTTGTGAGCCAATCGAGACAAAGCACCTCATCCTCGCCTGCGGGCATTCTGCTCGCGATATTTTTGAGCTCCTTAAGGGCCACAACGTGGCCCTCGCACAAAAGACCTTTGCAATGGGCGTTCGCATCGAGCATCCGCAGCGCGACATCGACCGAGTCCAATACGGAGCCTCGGCGGGACATCCTGCCCTCGGAGCAGCCCCTTACAAGCTCGTCGCCCATCTTCCCAACGGCCGCAGCGTGTTCTCGTTTTGCATGTGCCCCGGCGGGCAGGTTGTCGCCGCCTCTTCCGAGCAGGGCCACCTGTGCGTCAACGGCGCCAGTCTCAATGCCCGCGACGGACGCAACGCAAATGCCGCCCTGCTCGTTAACGTCACACCCGAGGACCTTCCCAACGATGACCCGCTCGCCGGCATCGAGCTCCAGCGTGCCTGCGAGGCGGCCGCCTATCGCCTGGGCGGTTCCAACTGGAACGCACCGGCACAGCTCGTCGGAGATTTCCTCGCAGGACGTGCCAGCAAGGCGCCCGGAAAGGTAAAGCCCACCTATCCGCTCGGTGTGACCTGGACGGCAATTGACGAAGCCCTGCCGCAGCATATCGTC
Source organism: uncultured Collinsella sp. (assembly GCA_958428675.1). Taxonomy (GTDB): domain Bacteria; phylum Actinomycetota; class Coriobacteriia; order Coriobacteriales; family Coriobacteriaceae; genus Collinsella. The sequence goes on along the minus strand of CAUAGV010000084.1, from coordinate 4,033 downwards.
GAGTCGCTCCGCCTGGGACTTCCCCTACTCGGAAAAAAGCTACGCGGCTACGACCGCCCCGACGCCGTTCTTACCGGCGTGGAGACTCGTTCGAGCTCACCGGTCACTGTCACCCGAGACCGAACGTGCCATGCCGTGTCGACCCCGGGCCTCTACCCTTGCGGTGAGGGAGCTGGATATGCCGGCGGCATCATGAGCGCGGCCACCGACGGCATCCGTTGTGCCGAAGCCCTGATCGCAGACCTCTAACGCACGAATTCCAGCGCGCAAAAGACACAGGCCCCGAGCTCCGCAGGGAACTCGGGGCCTGTTCGCTATTTCTTAAACCGTGCACCCTGGCGTTTTCTGCCCGATGCGAACGTGGAACCCTTGCGGGCCTGCGAACGTAAGCGCTCAATCGTCTCGTCCTCAGACGCACCCTCGAGCATCGCCCGAATCTGAACGACGGCATCGCGCAGGCGCGCCGCCTCCTCAAAGTCCATGGCGGCAGAAGCGTTACGCATATCCTCTTCCATGGTTTCGACGATCCGCACAAGCTCGTCATGCGGCAGTTCTTCCAACTGCTCCGCAAGTGTCTGCTCGGGCGCCACCGTTTCCGGCACGCCACCCTCGCCCGACTCATCGGGCGTATAGAATGCGCCATGGCCAAGAGAGTCGCCCTTCGAGCGCCCCTTGGAACCCACGGTTTTTTCGGCCTCGGCAATAAAACTTGAGATGTCGTTGATGGCCTTGCGCACCGTCTTGGGCACAATGCCATGCTCTTCGTTATATGCCATCTGAATCTCGCGACGGCGCTGCGTCTCCTCGATGGCCTCTTTCATCGAATCGGTCACAACGTCCGCATACATGATGACTTCGCCATCGGCGTTACGGGCCGCGCGGCCAATCGTCTGGATCAGCGAACGGCGGTTGCGCAAGAAGCCTTCCTTATCGGCATCGAGAATTGCCACCAGTGAGACTTCGGGAAGGTCTAGGCCCTCGCGAAGCAGGTTGATGCCAACGAGAACATCGATCTTGCCCTCGCGCAGCGTTCGCAGGATCTCGACACGGTCCATCGTCGCTGTATCGGAGTGCATGTAATTGACCTTAATGCCGGCATCAAGCAGATGGTCGGTCAGGTCCTCGGCCATGCGCTTGGTGAGCGTGGTCACCAGCACGCGCTCCTTGCGGGCAACGCGCTCGCGAATCTCGTCCTCAAGATCGTCAATCTGCCCACGAACCGGACGCACATCGATCTTGGGGTCGAGCAGACCGGTCGGACGAATAATCTGCTCCACGTCGTTTTGGCTCACCCGCAGCTCGTAGTCGCCCGGCGTGGCCGAAACATAGATAAACTGGGGTATCCTTGCCTCAAACTCATCGAAACGAAGCGGGCGATTATCGAGTGCCGAGGGCAGGCGAAAACCGTGTTCCACCAGCGTTACCTTACGCGAGCGGTCGCCTTCATGCATACCGCGGATCTGCGGCACCGTCACATGGCTCTCGTCGATGATACAGAGCATGTCCTTAGGAAAGTAATCGATCAGGGTAAACGGCGGCTCGCCCGGCTTGCGACCGTCCAGATGACGCGAGTAGTTCTCGATGCCGTTGCAAAAGCCCATCGTCTCGAGCATCTCAAGATCATAATCGGTGCGCTGCTGCAGACGCTGCGCCTCGAGCAACTTGTCGGTCGCCTTGAGCTCCGCCACGCGCTTCTCGCACTCTTCGCTGATCGATTTCAGAGCCGCCTTGACCTTCGGCTTCTCGGTCACGTAGTGCGATGCCGGCCATACGGGGACGGCCTCGTACTCACGAAGCATCTCTCCGGTGACCTCATCGATCTCGGCAATCAGCTCGACCTCGTCGCCAAAGAACTCAAACCGCAACGGATGCTCGGCATAAGGCGGATACACGTCGACAACATCGCCGCGCACGCGGAACGTGCCGCGTGCCAGGTCATAGTCATTGCGATCATATTGGATGTCGATAAGTGCATGGATAAAGTCATCGCGCTCGAGCGGCACCTTCTTGTCGACGTTTGGAGCCAGACCCGCATAGTCCTCAGGAGAGCCAATGCCATAGATACACGAGACCGATGCGACAACGATCACATCGCGTCGAGAGAGCAGTGACGCGGTCGCCTGATGGCGCAGCATCTCGACCTCTTCGTTAATCGAGGAGTCTTTCTCGATATAAGTATCGCTTTGCGGCACATACGCCTCGGGCTGATAGTAGTCGTAGTACGAGACAAAGTAGACCACAGCGTTGTTGGGAAAGAACTCTTTGAGCTCGCTCGCAAGCTGAGCGGCGAGCGTTTTATTGGGAGCCATGACCAGCGTCGGCTTCCCCAGGGCCTCAATAGTCTTAGCCATCGTGAAGGTCTTGCCCGAACCAGTCACGCCCAGCAAAACCTGATAGCGATCTCCGTCCCTCACACCCTGCACAAGCGACTCAATGGCCTTAGGCTGAGAACCTGCAGGCTCATAAGGAGATACAACCTTAAATGGCACCTCAGAGCCCTCAACGCCAAAACGTTTGAGCTCTCCTCCAACACGCTCAACTTCAAATTCCGCCATGGATACTCCTAACTCATATATCTGCAGTATACGCAGGCGGCAGGCATAGTCCTATACGAACCAATCGGGATAGAGGGTCTTATAGCGAACCCAGGCATTATTGACACGAATCAGATAAGCCTGAGTTTCAGGGAAGGTAATCGCATTATGGAGTGACGTGTTCTGCTGCGCCCATCCGTCGACATTGCCCATACCGGCGTTATAGGCGGCAATGGCACTGTCAGTCGACCCGTTAAAATACGCTAGAAGATACGAAAGATACGCACAGCCAAACTCGATATTCGTAGCCGGATCGTTAAGGTTGTCGGCCGAATACTCGTCACCGTCGACAAGGCCCTTGGCGATCATATCCTGAGCAGTCACGGGCATCAGCTGCATCAATCCCTGAGCACCCTGATTCGATTCGGCCTTGGGATCCCAATTCGATTCAGACTTAATGACAGCGCACACCAGATACGGATCCAGATTATGCGAAATACAAGATTGCTTTACATACGCCTCGTAGTCAATGGGATACAGCGGCTTAAAGAAAGCCGCAGGAGCACACGAGTAAACGAATGAGATAAGGCCGAAGGCAAAAACGGCAGCCAGCGGTATAAGGCGATACCACGCAAAGAAACGTGTCTTAGGCATCGGCATCCTCCTTATTCGCAGTGTCTATAAACCCATGGCATGCAAGCCATGAGTCAAGCTGCTCAAAGAGCGAATTATCGCCTGCGGCATTATCAATCACCGTTGTAGCGAGATTGCACAGCGCAGATTCATCAGGCTGGCAAGCAGAACGGGCATCGAAATCAGATGGCTCCATGCCACGCTGAATAGCACGCTCGCGACGAACTGACAAAGGGGCGCTGATGACCAGAATTTCATCAGCCAAGTCGAATGCATCCTCAAAACCAGTCGGAGCAGAAACCTCGACCACCGCAAAGGGATAACGGGGGGACGAAACCGTGCAGCAAACCGGATCAAGAATCCTAAGCGAAAGCTGTTCAATGAGAACGGGGTGCACAAGGCCATTGAGCCGTGCGACCGAATCAGGAGAAGCGAAAGCTCGAGAAGCGAGGATGCTGCGGCGAATGCCGCCTTCCTCATCCAAAATGTCCCAGCCAAATTCTTCCGCGAGGGCATTGACGATATCGGAGCCTGGCACATACAGCGATTTGGCAAGCTCGTCCAGATCGATAAGCATGGCGCCATGAGATTCGAGATAGCGGCAGGCAGTCGACTTACCCGAAGCAATATTGCCCAAGACAAAAACGGTAAACATCAAGTCCTCCCTAACGCCAATGGGAGTTATTATCGCGCAAATACAAAAGAAGGACTCAAAATACAGCCAAACAGTAAGACAAGCTAAAAGAAGGCGAGTTCTTGTATTACAGCTCTCTATAAAACGCAAAAAAGGGGGAGGCCGCGAGGCCTCCCCCTTCTTCAAGTCAAGCGTACGGCTCGGCGCCGTCCACCGGTCAGCGGCGCCCTGG
>CAUAGV010000083.1 GCA_958428675.1 uncultured Collinsella sp. | reverse complement strand
GCCAGCGGACTTGAGCATGTCGCAGGAGGACTCGCCGGTGTAGGCACCCTTTGCCTCCCAGTACACGTTCTGTGCACCGAGAGCGATGGGGGCAGCCTGCATGCGGGCGTGAACGGTGGTGATGTCGATGGTCGGCGGGCAGACGAGGACCTCAACGCCCTCGGGAACTTCGGGCAGAGCCTCGGCGAGCTCGTCAGCGAGCTTAGCGGCAGCGGCAACGTCGTTGTTCATTTTCCAGTTGCCGGCGATGAGTTTAGTGCGATTAGGCATCGAGAAGCGCCTCCACTCCGGGGAGAGCCTTGCCCTCGACGAGCTCCATGGAAGCGCCGCCACCGGTGGAGATCCAGCTCATCTTGTCGGCAAGATCGAACTTGTTGACGGCTGCGACGGAGTCGCCACCGCCGATGATGGAGGTGCCGCCGTTGGCCTTGAGCTCGGCAACAGCCTCGGCAACGGCCTTGGTGCCGTGCGCGAAGTTATCGAACTCGAAAACGCCCATGGGGCCGTTCCAGAAGACGGTCTTGGCGCCCTTGATGGCCTCGGCGTAAAGGGCCTCGGTCTTGGGGCCGATGTCCATGCCCATGCGATCCTCGGGGATGGCATCGGAAGCGACGACCTCGCCCGTAGCGTCCTCGCCGAAGTGGTCGGCAACGAGGTTATCGATCGGGAGCAGGATCTTGACGCCCTTGTCCTCAGCCTTCTTGAGCATCTCTGCAGCGCGCTCGACCCAGTCCTCCTCTTTGAGGGAGGTACCGACGGTCTTGTAGCCCTTGGCCAGGAAGAAGGTGTAGGCCATGCCGCCACCGATGATCAGGGTGTCGGCGGAATCGATCAGATGATCGAGGACACCGATCTTGGAGGAAACCTTGGAACCGCCGACGATGGCGACGAAAGGACGCTCAGGATCAGCGAAGATGCTGGTCAGCGTGTCGACCTCCTTCTCAAGCAGGAAGCCTGCGACAGCGGGGAGATAGGCGGCCGGGCCCACGACGGAACCTTGTGCGCGGTGAGCGGTGCCGAAGGCGTCGAGAACGAAGATGTCGCCGTAGGAAGCGAGCTTCTTGGCGATCTCGGGATCGTTCTTCTTCTCGCGCTTATCGAAACGGACGTTCTCGAGAACGAGGACCTTGCCCGGCTCGACAGCCTCGACGGCCTTGGCGGCCTCCTCGCCGTAGGTGTCCTGGACGAAGCTGACGTCGAGACCGGAAAGCTCGGCGAGCTTGGCGGCAACCGGCTTGAGCGAAAGCTCGGGCTCGAAACCAGTGCCGGCAGGACGGCCAAGGTGGCTCATGAGGATGACGCGAGCGTTGTGCTCGACGAGATACTTGATGGTGGGAAGGGCAGCCTTGATGCGGGTGGTATCGCCCACGACGCCGTCCTTGATAGGCACATTGAAGTCAACGCGAACGAGAACGCGCTTGCCGTCGACATCGATGTCGCGGACGGTCTTCTTGGTAAAGGCCATGTTTGCTTCTACCTTTCGTACATGTGTGCACGTATGTGCGCACGGTTTCCAATAAAAAAGGACGCGACCCCAGAGCATAAGCCCTTAAAGGCCGCGCCCTTCTTTAGACGCTCAACGAGCTAGTCGATTGCCGATAACTTAAGCAACGAACTTCTCGAAGTACTTGATGGTGCGGACCATCTGGGAGGTGTAGGAGTTCTCGTTGTCGTACCAAGAGGTGACCTGAACGAGAGTCTGGCCGTTGCCGAGGTCGGAAGCCATGGTCTGGGTGGCGTCGAAGATGGAGCCGTGGGTCTCGCCGACGATGTCGCGGGAGACGATCTGGTCCTCGTTGTAGGCGAAGGTATCGGGGATGGTCTCGGCGTAGGCCTTCATGGCAGCGTTGACCTCGTCGACGGTGACCTTCTTGTCAACGACGGCGTAGAGGTTGGTCAGCGAGCCGGTCGGCGTCGGGACGCGCTGAGCAGCACCGATGAGCTTGCCGTTGAGCTCAGGGAGAACCAGGCCGATAGCCTTAGCAGCACCGGTGGTGTTGGGGACGATGTTCTCGGAGCAAGCGCGGGAACGACGGAAGTTGCCCTTGCGCTGCGGGCCGTCGAGAGGCATCTGGTCGCCAGTGAAGGCGTGGATGGTGGTCATGATGCCGGACACGATGGGAGCGAAGTCGTTCAGACCCTTGGCCATCGGGGCGAGGCAGTTGGTGGTGCAAGAAGCAGCGGAGATGATGTTGTCCTCAGCGGTCAGCGTCTCATGGTTGACGTTGTACACGATGGTGGGCAGATCGCTGCCGGCCGGAGCGGAGATGACGACCTTCTTGGCGCCAGCGTTGATGTGGGCCTGAGCCTTAGCCTTGCTGGTGTAGAAGCCGGTGCACTCGAGAACGACGTCGACGTCGAGGTCGCCCCAAGGCAGGTTGTTGGCGTCGGCCTCCTTGTAGATCTTGATCTCCTTGCCGTCAACGGTGATGGAATCCTCGCCAGCAACGACCTCGTGATCGCGAGCGTAGTTGCCCTGCGTGGAGTCGTACTTCAGCAGGTAAGCGAGCATATCGGGAGAGGTGAGGTCGTTGATAGCGACGATCTCGGAGCCCTCATGACCGAACATCTGACGGAAAGCCAGACGACCGATGCGACCGAAGCCGTTAATAGCAACCTTTACTGCCATTGTGTCTCCTTTCGTAAGGCCCCCGCGAGCTACAGCGCCCGCCGTTGAGGCCCACAAACTAACCACTCGCCTAATATACCTTTTTTTTGACTTGAATTTCACGAGAATGCTCGAAATTGAAAATCAAATTTACGTTAAAACGTTTTAAAGAATAAAATAGCAGCTAAATCCGTATATAAGTCGATACTTCAAACTACTTGTTTGCTTCAATGAGCTTTTCAAGCCTCAAAACGCGATGGTACAGGGCAGACTTCGATAAGGGAGGGTCAGCCATCTCGCCCAGATCGCGCAGCGACAGATCGGGATAGCGCTCGCGCAGGTCGCAAAAGACTGCCAAGGCGTCCGGAAGCGTGTCGCGCAAACCCCGCTGTTCGAGCTCATCGATCAACGCAAGCTGATGCTGGGCGGCACCCGCACTTCTGGTCTGATTGGCCAGTTCGGCATTCACGCGACGGTTTACGTCGTTCTTAACCAATTTGACCGCGCGCGCTTCCTCGATCTCGGCAACGCTGCGCTTGGCGCCAATCAGCTTTAGGAGCTGCTCGATCTCCTCGGCGCTCTTAATGTAGACAGCAAAGGATCCGCGCCGCGCGTTAACGCGCGCATGGACCCCAATCTGCTCCAATAGATCGCAAAGTCCCCGGGCATACTGCTCGCCCTGCACCGCGATCTCCAAATGAAAGTCGCCGCGTGGATCGGCCACGAAACCGCCGGCGATGAGCGCGCCGCGGATGTAGGCAAGCCTGCAGCAGGGACGGGCAACGATGTGCCGGGGAACACCAGCGACGAGCCCTCCCCTGCGGTCGAGAATGCCCAGCAGCACCAGAGCCTTGTCCAGGTCGGGCTGATCGGGCAGGGTAATGAGATAGTTACGGACCTTATGCAAGACCGATTTACGAACGGTGAATTCCGTTTTGAGCTTAAGGATGCGATGCGTCAGTGTGATCATCGTGCGCGCGACGGCACCCGTCTCGGTCGCGACCGTCAAACGATACCGCCCGGAGCCGGCCAGCGAAAGTGTACCGCTCACACGCGTCAGGGCGGCAAGCGTCGACAAATCGCAGTATTCACATTCGGGTTCGCAGCGCGCGAGCTCGTCACGCACCTCGGCGGTAAACGACATGCAGGCCTATGCTTTCGTGTTGGCGCGCGACAGGTCGCGATGGGAAATACTCACGTGATATTGGGCGCCTTCCAAATAACGTGCCGTGGCCTCGGCGATGGCAACGCTGCGGTGTTGACCGCCCGTACAGCCGATGGCGATAGAAAGCTGCGGCTTGCCCTCCGCGATATAGCCCGGCATCACCGTATCGAGCAGCTGCGTCCAGGCCTTCCAGAACTCCTGGGTCTTGGGATGGTCCAAAACAAAATCGGAGACCTTTTTATCGAGACCGGTCATGGTGCGCATCTCGGGATCGTAGAACGGATTGGGCAGGAAGCGGACGTCGATCATAATGTCCGCCTCGACGGGCATGCCGTGCTTAAAGCCAAACGAGAACACGTGAACGTCCATGAGCTGCTGGTCGGACAGCTCGGAGAACGCCATGCGCAATTTATTGCGCAGAGCAGAAGTGCGCAAGCGGCTCGTATCGATAATCATGTCAGCTCGGTCGCGAACGCCCTGCAGCTGCAGGCGCTCGCGCTGAATCGCATCGGCCGTAGTTTCCCCCGGCTTGGCAATGGGATGGCGGCGGCGGTTTTCGCTATAACGACGGATCAGCACCTCGTCAGAGGCCTCGAGAAACACGATGTCACAGCTCATCTCGCGCTCCTCGAGCGCGGCAACGGCATCGAGCAGCTCATCGAACAAGCCCTGGCTGCGCAGGTCGCAGGTGACGGCAAGATGCCTGCCCACGCCCGTATTGATGCCGACGAGTTCGGCAAGCTGGGCGATCAGACGCGGAGGCAAGTTGTCGATGCAAAAATAGCCCATGTCCTCGAACACATGCATGGCCTGCGTTCGGCCCGATCCGGACATTCCGGTGATGATGACGATATCGGGGATGCGCTCCGAGCGCTCCGCCGCATCCATGGCATCTCCCTTTTGCATGTGTGCCTCCTAAAACAAGCGCGGGACCCGGCCAGCGGATCCCGCGCGATCAATTGCCTTTATTGAGTATACCGCCCCAAGCGGATACGAGGCCTGTCTTACGCCTCAAGCGCAGCCTTGAACCAACTTGTAATACTCGTGGGGTGCGTGATGGCGGTGCCGACGACAACGGCCCAGGCGCCCGCATCAATCGCGGCGCGGGCCTCCTCGGGCGTGTGCACGCGGCCCTCGCAGATGATGGGAAGACCGGGGAATTCCTCGGTCGCCTGACGCAGCAGCGGCAGATCGGGGCCATCGGCCATGGTGCAGTCGATAGCGGCAACACCATGAGAAAGCGTGGTGGACACCAGGTCGAAGCCCATGTCGACAGCACGACGAATATCCTCGATGGTGGCACAGTCGGCCATCAGGAGCACGCCCTCCTCGTGCAGCGGGCGGAAGGTATCCTCGACCGACTTGCCATCGGGACGTGGGCGATCGGTGGCGTCAATCGCCACGATATCGGCACCCGCAGCAACGCAGGCGCGAGCGTGGCGCAGCGTCGGCGTGATGTAAACGCCCTCGTGCCCATCCTTCCACAGGCCGATAACAGGAACCTCACAGCGACCCTTAATGGCGGCAATGTCGGCAAGGCCCTGGCAGCGAATGGCGGCGGCACCGCCGAGCTCGCAAGCGCGAGACATTTGAGCCATGGTCTCGGGCGTACGAAGCGGCTCGCCCATATACGCCTGAACGCTCACGACGAGCTTGCCCTTCAGGGATTGAATCAAAGGATCGACGGTCATGTTCGACTCAACCTTTCTAAAAACAGCCTTCTGAGACACCGCACCTTGACGTTCAAACCGTCGCTCACGTACCGAAGTACGCTTCGCTCCTCTTTCACGTCAATCTGCGGCACCTCAGAAGGTGCACTTGGTAGTTATGTTTACTTCAACGATGCAAGAAGGTGTTCGGCGGCACCGATGAGTGGAGCATCACCCTCCAGAGAACCGATAAGGATCGGCGTGTCCTGAAGCGGATCGAGCGCCTGGCTGGCATAGCCCTCGTGCACCGAATCCTTCCACGTCTGCGAACGCCAATCGGGACCTTGGTGAATCACGCCGCCCGAAAGCACGATGACCTCAGGGTCCAGAATGTTAGCGAGCGAGCCCAAGCTGGCACCCAGCGCAAAGCCGGCGTCATGGATGACCTCGGTCGCCTTTGCGTCGCCCGCACGGCACAGGTCGTTCACGTCGCGACCGACCGAAGGACGGCTGGGGTCGACGCGACCGAAGCGCTCATCGTACATACGACCAATGGAAGTGCCCGAAGCAACCGACTCAAGATGACCAGAACGTCCGCAGGCGCAGGGAATGCCAGCGGCAGCCGAGCACTCGATGTGGCCCATATGACCGGCAGCACCATGGAAGCCCTGCATCACGCGGCCGTTCTCGACATATGCGCCGCCGATGCCCGTACCGATGCCCAGACACAAGACGGAGAACTTGCCCTTGCCGACGCCCCAGTGGGCCTCGCCCAGAGCATGAGCCTGCACGTCGCCCACCACGGCAACGGGAAGACCAAGGTCTTCGCGCAGGCGCGGCCCCAACTGAACGCCGGACCAGCCGGGCATGATCTCGTTGGCATACGCGATGGCGCCCGTCTTGGGATCGACGACGCCTGCGGCACCGATACCGACACCGAGGACCTCGACATCGGAATTCGCCTCAAGAGCGGCCTTGATGGACGCCTCGATACGTTGGAAGACGGCCTCGCCGCCCTCCTGGGCCTCGGTAGGAACCTCGGCCTCAAATACGGGATGGGGCGCACTGCCGTCAGCCGGGTACTCCATGATGGCGGTCGCGATCTTAGTTCCGCCGATATCGACAGAGCAGACGTACTTGTTCTCCATGTCGTTCTCCTTAGGAGATAAAAACAACTACAGGAAATGCGCCGTCAGGCTAGCCGTCACAGCGCGGTAAAGGTTTTCCAGGTGCCCGAGATCGCCGAGAAACCGTGTGGCCATTGACCTAATGGGTCATGGCCGCACGGTTGAACGGCGAGGTCGGGTGCCTGGGAAAGCTTTAAAGGAGACCGTTGTCCTGGAGGACCTTCTTAATCGCCTCGACGTTCTCGCCGGTCATGGCCTTCACCGGGCGCGGCATGGTCGGGCTGTCGAAGATGCCCATGAGGTTCATAGCGGTCTTGAAGGCGCCGACGCCACCGGCATAGCCCTGGACGCCCGAGGTGACATCCCAGATGTGCGAAATCTCATTGAGGCGATCCTGCTCGGCCTTGACGGTAGCCCAGTCACCGGCCTGAGCGGCCTTCCACTGGCGCACGTAGCCCTCGGGCTCAACGTTGGCGAGACCCGGGACGGAACCGTCGGCGCCACCGAGGTAGGCGCCATCGACAACAACCTCGTGACCGGTGAGGATGCTCATCGGATGGCCGTTCTTCTCATTCTCCTGAACGAGGTAGCGGAACGAGATGTCATCGCCCGAGGAATCCTTGACGCCGGCCAGGACGCCCTCGGCGCCGAGCTTGGCAAGGAGCTTCCAGGGAAGCTTGGTGTGGACGCACACGGGGATGTCGTAAGCGAAGATGGGCAGGTCGAGTTCCTCGTGCAGGATGCGGAAGTGCTCCTCGACCTCGGTCATGCCCT
>CAUAGV010000082.1 GCA_958428675.1 uncultured Collinsella sp. | reverse complement strand
CCCTCCTTGTGGAGGACTATCCATTCAATCGGTTGGCCCTCGATATCCTTTCCTGTATAAGCCGAGAGCTCGCCCGAATATGTTCCCAGTTCGACGGTCTGCTCAATCGCGACGCTTTCGATTTTCTCCTGCTCCGCCTTCATGTCCGCCCTTGCTTCGAGCATGGACGGCAGGGGCGAGATGGCGACCATGACGGCAAGCAGGACGATGCCCGCGACAGCCGCGACGGCTATTTTCTTCCTCCTTTTGGAGAGGTTCGCAATCTTCGCGCCGGCCTCTCTTGCCTTCTCGCCCGAGTCCCCGTATCCCTGCTCGGCCAGCCTCTCGAGGCTTTCCTTTGCGGCCTCAGCTTCCTTCCCGTTGCCCTTCTCGAGTATCGCGACGCTCGTCTTGTAGACCCTGTCCCTTCTGGATTCATCCAGGAACGCGGCATCTTCCAGATCCGCCAGTTTCTCGCGCACGGCGCCGCAGTTCCAGCAGGTTCCGCGCTTGAGGTTCACCGCCCCGCAGCCGCACTGCCACCATCCCTCGTGCTCGGAATGGACACCCGAGCATTTGCAGGCATCGGCGCCCATCTCGGAGAGCAGGACATCGCGTTCCGACTCCTCGATTCCGTTGAGCGCGAGTGGCGCGGGGCTATCGATGTCGACCGGGTCGTCGAAGGACGTCTCGCAGTCCGCTCGGGTCACAACGGCACGCGAGCCGGTGATAACAGACAGCTTGATTCTCACCGCCTTGGGCCTGAGCACCTCGCCGGCGGGCAGGTCGGCATCTAGGAGCGAGAAGTCGACGTTCTCCGTCTCCCCTCCCTCGCCCTCGAGCCCGACCGTGAACTCTATGCGGCTGATGGGTTTCGTCGATACGTTGACGATCTTTGTCTGGAGGAAGCAAGCTCCCGTCTCGGTGTCCCTGGAGACCTGGACGGCCAGTACCCTGACGGGGCAGAGTTCCTGCCAGGAGGGGTTGGCGTCGCGGTAGACGATCTTGTACTTTGACATGTCTACACCTCGGGCAGGGCGTCTTCATCCGTTTTTGCGCTGGGCGCCGGCGCAGCTCGGTCTGGCAGTGCGCAGACGATCAGGCCGACCATGAGCGCCGTGCCGAAAAGGCCGATGAACCAGAGGATTCCCGCGTCATTGGTGTAATGCCCCTTGGCCCTGGCAATCTTAACGAGCTCCGCCACGCCGCAGATGTTGGCGGCGATCGCCAGGAGAGGCAGGAAGAAGATTATCAGCTCCATAGTTCTCATTTTCGGTCCTTTCTTCTCGGCCGCCAGCTTCGACACCGGCGGTCATCCGTCACTTCCGATAACACCAATTCTACTGTCCTCACCTGCGAATTTGTTGAGCAACAAATTCGATTGAGTGAGCGGTTGATTGCGCCGCGAAGGCGTTTAGTTAATTACGTTTGCCGCTGCGGCAAGACCGATGCAGAAATCTGAAATAGCCCTACGCTCGGCGATGTATCTACAAACCCTGAGCGAAGGGAGCCGCAAATGCATGCAGCGGCAATTAACCTTCGGGGGGGGGTATCTCCTAGGAGAACCCGCCTCCGAGGCCAATCTATCATCGAGTACGTCCTGATCATCGCCATCATCGGCCTGGTGATCGTGTTCGCGGGACCCGGCGTGGCGGGGGCCATCCGCAACCAATTCAACCTGGTCGGCAACACGGTGAGCAATGGGACGACCGGCGGGGTCGAGGGCGGCGCAACCGGCGGCGGCTCTGCGGGAGCCGATTCCGCGACCGTCCAGGCGGCTGTCGCCAAGGACGCGTAGGACTGAACGCTCGACGAGCAGGAGGCCGTGGCCGAGGACATCGCCGCCAAGGGCGAGGCGTCGCCGGCGTACGCAAAGGCGAAGGCCGCGATGGACGCGGGGACGAAGTTCTCGATGAAGTTGACGAACGGCAAGACGCTCGAGTATCGCATCATCGGTATCAACCACGATGACCTCGCGGACGGCTCCGGTAAGGCTGGGCTCACGTTCGAGGTAACCAACACTGCCATGGACGAGCAGCGAATGAACGCCACGAGCACCAATGCCGGCGGCTGGGAGAAATCGGAGATCCGCGGCCGCCTCAATTCCGGTGACCTCTGGTCGCTCCTACCGATCGAACTCCAGTCCAAGGCGAAGGCCGTCACGAAGATGACCGATAACAAGGGTGGTGGCAGTGCCAGCGCCCCATCGGCCACGACCGATAAAGTCTTCCTGCTCTCGATGACCGAGATCTACGGAGACCGCCAGACCGACGGTACCCAGTACGAGTACTACAAATCCAAGGGCGTGACGTACTCGAACCATTCAGGGGTGTCGTCGAGCTTTTATCACTGGACGCGCTCCGTGGATCCGAGCGGCTCCGCGTACTTCCGCTGTATCTATAGCAACGGTAACTATAACGACTACGGCGCGACGTACTCGTATTGCATATGCCTCGCCTGGTGTTTTTAACCTGTCTTCTAGCTTGTCTTCTAGCTTGTCTTCTAGTTTGTCTTCTAGTTTGTCTAGTGAAAGGCCCGTGCAATCCTGCGCGGGCCTTTCTTTTGGCGATTACTTGAACAATTTGAGGTTCATGGTACAAAGGTAGCCGGTTCGAGGAAAAAGGGGTCGTACTGCGCCTCTCAGAGCGCCTGCCGCACTTCACCTCTATTACCTCTGCGGCGCCCTCGTGTAGAGCTCATCCTGCTTGGCATTTCGCTGCAACAGCCCACTTGTCCACCGATCAAGTGAACTACTGGAATAAATACAGCGACACGCTTGTTCGTTACAGTCGCTATATCTGCGTAAATCGCCGCGATAAATACAGCCCTTACTCGGCTGTATACCAGCTACGCGTATGTAGATTCACATCGCGTTAATAAATCGGCTCAGGCGCGTGCAAAACGCGCAAGTAGCCGCAAAAGGCGATTATCGCGCAAGTAGATTTTTGGCACCCTGTTGCTTACTGAAAATTAAGCAATTGCTTAAAACAAAAAAGGTCAGGCACTAGGTGCCTGACCTGCAAACTTCTGGTCGGGACGACTGGATTCGAACCAGCGACCCCTTGACCCCCAGTCAAGTGCGCTACCAAGCTGCGCCACGTCCCGAAGCTTTTGTTTGTTGCTCTGCTCTCGCTCGCAACAGGGAGTATATTAACCCGAAACTTTAGACTTGTGCAAGAACTTTTTTACAAATTTTGAAGCAAGTCCAAAATTGTATCTGCGAGCTGGGGTTTTGTTAGCACGGGAAGTTCTTGTGTGCCCGTTTTGCTCACAATCCAAGCCTTGTTCGTGTCGGTTCCGAAGCCCGAATCGGCGCGTGAGACATCGTTGGCGATAATGGCATTGCAGCCTTTGCGTGCCAATTTGCGCTCGGCGTACTCAACGACGCTATCGGTCTCGGCAGCAAAGCCGATTACGAGGCGATCACCCTTTTGGCGTGAGAGTTCGGCCAAGATGTCAACGGTCTCGACGAGCTCGATTCGATCCAGGCGCTCGTTGGCCTTTTTGAGCTTATGGTCCGCCGGGGCCGCCGGCGTGTAGTCGGCGACGGCGGCGGCGCAAATGGCCGCGTCGGCCGTCTGGAAGGCGCTCAGCGCTGCCTTGAGCATTTCTGAGGCGGTCTGTACGTGCACGCACTCCACACCGCGGGGAACGTCGAGCGATGTCGGTCCCAGCACGAGCGTGACAGCGGCACCGCGACGTGCGGCCTCCCCCGCCAGGGCGATACCCATCTTGCCCGAAGAACGGTTGCCAATGAAGCGCACGGGGTCGATCGGCTCATGCGTGGGGCCGGCGGTAATGACGATGCGCTTGCCCACTAGGTCTTGTTGCACGGGATTGAGCACCTCGCAGACGGCATCGACGACTTCCTCGGGTTCGCTCATGCGCCCCGTGTCCACGTCGCCGCAGGCAAGGTAGCCACTGCCGGGTCCCACCACGTGGACGCCGCGCTCGCACAGCGTGGCCATATTGGCCTGCGTAGCCGACGCCTTCCACATGCCATTGTTCATGGCCGGCGCGATCACGACGGGCCGCGGTGTCGCAAGCAGCGTTGTGGAGATGAGGTCATCGGCGATGCCGTTGGCCATCTTGGCGATGATATTGGCCGTCGCGGGCGCCACGACCACCAAGTCGGGCTCCTGCGCCAGCGAGATATGGTGGATGGGGTCAGAAGGGTCGTCGAATAGCCCAACCGCGACCGGCTCATTGGTGAGCGCGCGGAAGGTGAGCGGCCCCACGAACTCAGTGGCATGCTCGCTCATGACGACCTTGACGTGCGCGCCGCGCTTTTGGAGCAGGCGCACGATATTGCACGACTTATAGGCGGCGATCCCGCCGGTAATGCCCAGCAGGATCGTTTTTCCCTCAAGTTGCATTGAATTGTTGGGTGCCGCCGTCATCGTTAAGCTTCCTTGCTAGAGAGCACGAGCAGGCGGTGGCAGTACGGGCAGTGCGTAATCTCACTGCCGTCGTGGTTGAGGTCGCTCATGGACGACGCCTGCAGCGCGGTGTGGCAGACCGTGGGGATGTTGCCCTTGATGGTCTCGACGGCCAGGCCGCGGAACTGCTTGAGCAGGCGCTCGTAGTCGCTGAGCACGTCGGTGTGCAGCGTAGCGGCCAGCGCGGTGCGCTCCTTGGTGGCGGCATCGATCTGGGCCTGGAGGTCGGCTGCCTTGGCGCGGGCGGCCTTGGTGTCGGCCTTCACGCCCTCCTCGAACTTGGCGATGATTGCCTGTGCGCGAGCCTCGCGGTCGAGCGCCTCCTTGTGGGCGACTACGACGTCCTTGCGGGTGTGCTCGATCTTGTCCAGGCGCTTGGCCAGGGTGGCGAGCTCGTTTTCCAGGTCCTGTACCTCGCGGTAGTCAGAGCCGTCAACGTGGCGCTTCTTAGCGGCCTCGATGGCGTTATTGGTCTGGATCTCGGTGGTGTTGAGATCGTCGAGCTCAATGTCCAGATCCTTACGCTGGGCGTAGAGCTTGGTCATCTCGGACTTGAGCTTCACATAGGTCTTGCGCTTGGAAGCGAGCTCCTTGAGCTCCGGCATATTGGCAAGTTCGCTCTTGTTGCGGGCGAGCTCCAAATCGATCTGTTGCAGCTTGAGTAGCGTAGCGCCGGCGCTCATAAGTTCTCTCCTTTTGTCACAGTCCACCATTGGCAAGGGTTCAGTATTTTAATCGCATGACGGGGGTCAACCCCGGCGTCAACTGCAGAGTTCATCAATATATCAACGAACGGCTCCTCGGAGCGGTCGTGGCCGAGCAAGATCACCGGCAGCCCGCGCAAGGCAAGGTCTTGCGCCACGTGGTAGCCCGCCTCGCCCGTCACGACAACATCAGCGTCTGCGGTGATGGCGAGCTCTCCGAAGTCGCCCAGGGAGCCGCCCAAAATGGCGACGGTTCGACACGGGTGATCGACCTCGCCCCACACACGCGGGTCGCTGCCAAAGGCCGTGGCAGCACGGGTGGCAAGATCGCGCAGCGTGCACGGGTCGTTGAGCGTTGAAAGTGCGCCCAGGCCGGTGGCCTCGGGGTCGTCCACGTGCTCCAGTGAGCTCACGGGTGCGGCACCCAGCAGCTTGCTCAGGCAGACACGGGCTTCGTGCGAGCGGTCCAGGTTGGTGTGGAGCGAGATAATGCTCACGCCGCAACGGGCTGCCTCGTAGAGCGCCGCGCTGCATTGGGGGCGCGTCGCACCGGGCGGGCAAAACGCCTCGGGCGCCTTGATATAGACGGGATGATGCGTTAGCAGCACGTTGGCGCCGGCTTCCAAGGTGCGCTGCACGTTGTCCCTGGTGGCATCGAGCGCGCAGGCTACGCCACGGATCTCGTCGTCGGGATCGCCAACGGAGAGTCCTACATGATCCCAGCCCTCGGCGTCCGTCTTGGGATAGCGTGCCAGTAGGGCGCGCTCGAGCTCGGCGACGATCATGCGGCACCTACGATCGAGAGCAGCGTCTGGGCAAAGTCGTCCAGATCGCCTGGATTCACGCGATCATCGAAGGAGATGCGCAAGGCACCCAGCGCCTGTTCGCGGCCGATGCCCATCGCGCTGAGCACGTGGCTCGGGTCCATGCTGCCACTCGAGCATGCCGAGCCTGCCGACACCTCAAAGCCGGCGGCGTCGAGCTTAATGATGAGTTCCTCGGAGTCCATGCCGTCAATGTAGATCGAAACCATACCCGGCAGACGATCGGCCTGCGCGTAGTCGCCCATCGTGGCGTGAATGCGAGGATGGGCCGTAAGCGTGGCGTAGAGCTTATCGGATAAGGCCTGCAGCGTTGTGCGCTCCTGGGCCACATGGGGCGCCAGCGTGCGGGCGGCAGCGGCAAAAGCCAGCTGTGTACGCAGGTCCTGCGTGCCCGCGCGACGTCCGGCTTCCTGTCCACCGCCAAAAATGCGGGGGCGCAGTGGCGTGCGGGTTTTAACGTAAAGCGCGCCGGATGCCACAGGACCGCCAATTTTATGGGCGGCGACGGACATAGCATCGACGCCCAGCTCGGTGACATCGAGTGGAATATGCAGATAGCCCTGGATGGCATCGGTGTGGAACAGGGCACCGGCGGCGTGTGCGGCCGCGGCAAGCTCGCGGATGGGCTGCACCACACCGGTCTCGTTGTTGGCAACCATGATGCTCACGAGCGCCACGTCGTCGCCTAGTAGCTCGACAAGCGCGGCAGGCTCGATGTAGCCCGCACGACAGGGCTGCGCCAGATCGACGGTAAAGCCGGCGGCGCGCAGCAGCGGCAGGTTGTCCAGAATCGAATCGTGCTCGATGGCAGATACGATCACGCGGTTACGCTTTCGGTCGCGCTGACGGGCGCCCTCGGCAAGTCCGAGGAGCGCCAGCTGGTTTGCCTCGGTACCGCCGTTGGTCAAGATAATCTCGGACGGTCGGACGCGCGCGCCAAAGCTGCGGGCAATCTCGCTGCGAACAACCTCCAGACGCGCAGCTGCCTTGCGGCCGAGCGAATGCAGCGAGTTGGGGTTGACGCCGGCAAGCTCGCTCTCGTCGTACTCACGCTGCGCAAGGCGCGCCTCGGCGCGCATGGGCGTCGAGGCGGCATAGTCAAGATTCACGGGTATGCGGTTTTGATCTGCGGTCATAAGGGTTTATGCCTCCTGTGCAGCCTCGTTGCCCAGCTTCTGCAGCAGCGCAACCTCGGCGGCGGGATCTTCGGACTTAAATACGGCAGAGCCGGCCACGAGCACGTTGGCGCCGGCCTTGACGACCTCGGCAATGTTTTTGGAAGAGATGCCGCCGTCGACCTCGATGAGGGGCGACACGCCGTGGCGCTCGCACATGGCCTTGAGCTCGTGGAGCTTTGCGATGGTGCCCGGGATAAAGCTCTGGCCGCCAAAGCCAGGGTTCACGCTCATCAGCAGCACCATGTCGACA
>CAUAGV010000081.1 GCA_958428675.1 uncultured Collinsella sp. | reverse complement strand
CCGAGACTTGCGCTCAACTTGCCCTCAACTGGGACGGCGGCGACGTGAAGGAGATTACGGCCGGCGTGCGTCCCGAGCAGATCCTGCTTGCCGACAAGGGCGAGGAGGGCGCGCTCCAGGGTACCGTCGAGGTGACCGAGCTCATGGGCTCGACCGAGCATGTCCACGTGACCGCTCCCGACGGCCAGTTTGTCCTGATTATCCCCGTCGTCGACCTCGAGGCCAAGGGCGCGCTCAAGGCTGGCGACACCATCTGGTTCAAGTTCGAGAAGAACGCGACCCACCTCTTCGATAAGGTCTCTGGCAAGAACCTTATCTAGGCCCGGTGCATCCAGGCCCTCCCTTTGGGCGGCTGCGGTATTGCCATCCTTTTGCCGCGGTCACATATAAGGCTCCCCTCCCGTCCACTGGGCGAGAGGGGAGCCTTTCTTTGTGTTGGGGCTGTCTGACCGGTCGTTTGTCTCGATCTGTAACAGGTAGGGCCGATTTCGGACGTTAGATGTTACAGATCGAGACGGTTCCGCTGAGCTAACCATTTCATCTAAATCTGTAACACCAAAGGTGAATTTCAGCTGCTAGATGTTACAGATCGAGATAAACCCAAGGGGAGGGGCCGGTATGTCTCAATCTGTAACAGCTGGGACCGTTTTTACCGAGTAGTTGTTACAGATCGAGATTGTTTGGCCGAGTTGGGTCGCAGGGTAACGTGCGGGCACAAAAAACGGAGCCGTGTTGCCACGACTCCGTTTCTCAAGAGGATGGGTAAGGGAAGCGAAATTAGCTCAGGTGCCAAATCTCGTCGTTGTACTGGGAGATCGTGCGGTCAGACGAGAAGGTGCCGGCGTTGGCGATATTGATGAGCGTCTTGCGCATCCAGGCGTCCTGGTCCTCGTAGTCGGCCAACACGCGCTCCTTGGTCTGGATGTACTCCTCGATGTCGAGCAGGGCCATAAACCAGTCCTTGCCCTTAATGTCATCGTGCAGGCGCTGCAGGCGCTCGACGTTGCCGGTCGCCATAAAGGCCGGGTTGGTGATGAAGTCCACCAGCAGTTTAATGCCGGGCTTGTGGTAGAGCACACCGGCGTCATAGGTGCCGTCGGCATAGAGCTGCTCGACCTGTTTGGACGAGGCACCAAAGGTATAGATATTCTCGTCGCCCACGAGCTCGGCAATCTCCACGTTGGCGCCGTCGAGCGTGCACAGGGTTAGGGCGCCGTTGAGCATGAACTTCATGTTGGAGGTGCCGCTCGCCTCCTTGGAGGCCAGGCTGATCTGCTCGGAGATATCAGCGGCGGGGATCACGCGCTCGGCGGCGGTGACGTTGTAGTTCTCGATCATGACGACCTGCAGGTAGGGAGCCACGTCGGGGTCGTTTGCAATCCACTGCGACAGCGTCAAGATCAGATGGATGATGTCCTGCGCGATAGTGTAGGCAGGCGCCGCCTTGCCGCCAAAGATGATGGTGACGGGGTGCTTAGGTCTGTTGCCGTTCTTGATATCGAGGTACTTCCAGATGATGTAGAGTGCGAGCATCTGCTGACGCTTGTACTCGTGGATGCGCTTGACCTGGACGTCGATGATGGCGTTGGAGGGAATGGTCACGCCCTGCTCGAGCGCCATGAACTGGCGCATGATAGCCTTGGCCTCGACCTTGGTGGCGGCCAGGCGCTCAAGAACGTCCTTGTCGTCGGCGAACTTGGCGAGTTTGCTCAGATCGCCGGTGCTGCGCCAGTCGGTGCCGATCACATTGTCGAGCAGGCTGGCGAGCGCGGGGTTGGCCCCATGGATCCAGCGGCGGAAGGTGATGCCGTTGGTCTTGTTGGAGAACTTCTTGGGATAGATCTCGTAGAACGGATGAAGCTCGGTGTCCTCCAGGATCTTGGTGTGGAGGGCGGCTACGCCGTTGATGGAGAAGCCAAAGTGGATGTCCATGTGGGCCATGTGGACGGTGTCGTGCTCGTCGATGATGGCGACGCGCGGGTCATCGTGCTCGGCCTTCGCGATCTCATCGAGCTTGACGATAATGTCGGCGATGGCAGGGGAGACCTTCTGCAGGCTGGCGAGCGGCCACTTCTCGAGCGCCTCGGCAAGAATCGTGTGGTTAGTGTAGGCGACCATGGAGCGTACGATGGTCACGGCCTCGTCAAACTCGATGTCATGCTCGGTGGTGAGCAAGCGAATGAGCTCGGGGATGACCATGGTGGGGTGCGTGTCGTTAATCTGGACCACGGCGTAGTCGGCCAGATCGTGCAGGTTGCTGCCGCGCTCGACGGCCTCGTCGATCAGGAGCTGGGCGGCGTTGCTCACCATGAAGTACTCCTGATAGATGCGAAGTAGGCGGCCCTGCTCGTCGGAATCGTCGGGGTAGAGGAACAAGGTGAGGTTCTTGGCGATCTCGGTCTTGTCGAAGTCGATGGAGCTGCCGGGGACCAGGCCGTCGTCGACGCTTGCCAGGTCGAACAGGCGCAGGCGGTTCTTGGTGGGCTGGCCGTAACCGGGCACATCGATGTTGACGAGCTTGGAAGTAACGGCAAAATCGCCGAACTCGACGGTGTAGGAGCGGTCATCGTCGACTAGGATGTCCTGCTCACCGAGCCACTCGTCGGGGACGGCCTTCTGCTGGTTGTCGACAAAGCGCTGACGGAACAGACCGTAGTGATAGTTGAGGCCCACGCCATCGCCGGTCAAGCCCAGCGTGGCGATGGAATCCAGGAAGCATGCGGCCAAGCGGCCCAGGCCGCCGTTGCCGAGTGACGGCTCGACCTCGAATTCCTCGATCTTGTTGAGGTCGTGGCCTGCGGCGGTGAGCTGGTCCTTAACCTCGTCGTAGATGCCGAGGTCGATCATGTTGTTGATGAGCAGCTTGCCGATCAAAAATTCGGCGGAAATGTAATAGAGCTTTTTCTTGCCGTTGTTGAGCGGGCAGGCGGCGGAGCGCTCCTGCACGAGTTTGACCAGCAGTTTGTAAATGCGGCGGTCATCGAGTTGCTCGAGCGAAGTTCCAAAGGACTGCTCGGCAAGATCCGCGAGATTGATGCGGGGCATGTTTCCTCCTGTGGTGAGTTGACTACATGTCAGAAATTCAAAAGAATCCCGCGCGAGGGGATTGGGGTGGCCTCGCGCGGGAAAAGCAAGCGCGTCCGCACGGTGGGGAGGGGTCGGGCGCGGTAGCTCCTATTGAGGAAGCTCGATTTCGGCTTCCGACGGGATGCGGAAGTAGGTCTCGGTCCAGTCGGTGAGTTTGTGCTCGAGCTCGCGGGTGATGGCGCCGTCGAGCATGCGCCAGGTCCAGTTGCCGCCCAGGGTGGCGGGGGTGTTGATGCGCGCCTCGTTGCCCAAGTTGAGCAGGTCCTGCATGGTGTAGATGCACGTGTCGCTCACGCTGGCTGCGATGGTTCGGTTGAGCGCGTCGGCGATGGGTTCGCCGGCCTGCTGATGGGTGTACAGGGCTGTCTGCTCGCGCTGACGCGGGGTAGCCGTTCCTTCAAACCAGCCGCGTGCCGTCTCGTTGTCGTGGGTGCCCACGTAGGCGACGGTGTTGGCAATGTAGTTGTGCGGCAGGTAGTACGAGTTGGTGCCCTCAAAGGCAAACTGCAGGATCTTCATGCCGGGGAAGCCCGAGTTGTCGCGCATATCGATGACGCCGGGGGTGAGGAAGCCCAGGTCCTCGGCGATGATGGGCAGCGTGCCGAGCTTTTCCTCGAGCGTCTTGAAGAGCTTGAGGCCGGGACCCTGCGTCCACGAACCGTAGGACGAATCGGGCGAGGAGAACGGCACCTCCCAATAGGCCTCGAAGCCGCGGAAGTGATCCAGGCGGATGACATCGTACATGTCGAGGGCGGCGCGAATGCGGCCCTCCCACCAGGAGAAGCCGTCGGCCTCCATGGCGTCCCAGTCGTAGATGGGGTTGCCCCAGTACTGGCCGGTGGCCGAGAACTGGTCGGGCGGCGTGCCGGCGACGCTCACGGGATTGCCGGCGGCGTCGATCTTAAAGAGCTCAGGTGTCGCCCACATCTCGACGGAGTCACGCGAGACATAGATGGGCAGGTCGCCGATGATGAGAATGTCGCGCTCGTTGGCATAGGCCTTGAGGCGGCTCCACTGGCGATCGAAGAAGTACTGCGTCATCTGGTGGTAGAGCATACGCGCCGGATGGTCGGCGCAGACCTTGGCGGAAGCCTCGCCGCGGGTGCGGAGCTCCGCGGGCCACTCCCAAAACGCCTTGAGACCGCACTCCTCTTTGACGGTCATGAACTCACAGTAGGGGATGAGCCAGTCCTCGTTGGCCTGGATAAAGTCATCGAAATCGGCCGGCTTGTCGGCAGCAAAGCGCTCGGCGGCGCGGTCGAGAATCTGACGGCGGCCGCCAAAGATAGCACCGTAGTCGACATTGCTGGGGTCGGACCCCAGATACACGCCATCGATATCGCGCTGCTCCAGAGACCCTGCCTCGATAAGCTCGGCAAAGTCGATAAAGTTGGGGTTGCCTGCGCGGGCCGAGAACGACTGATAAGGCGAATCGCCATAGCTGGTCGTCGTAAGGGGCAGAATCTGCCAGTAATGTTGTTTGCACGAGGCGAGAAAATCGACGAAGTCGTAGGCATTCCAGCCAAAGCCGCCGATCCCGTATGGTCCGGGCAGAGATGAGACGGGCATGAGGACGCCGCTTGCACGCTCCATGAATGCGCTCACCAACCTTCTTGTTGTGGGGTCGGCCTGCCAATGGGTGTGCAGTCCGCCTCCGATGTTCTGATTCGATACGCCTATTGTAAAACATGTTGTTTAAACATGTACAGGCAAGATAAAAAAGTTGGTCGATTTTCGGCGAATGGCTACATGCCATGAAAAAAGCCCCGACCTCACAACGTGAGATCGGGGCAAGAACGGTATGTAGGTTTTTGCTACTCGGCGTCGGCGAAGCCGTTGGGGTTGTGGCTCTGCCAGTTCCAGCTATCGCGGCACATGTCCGCGATGTCGTACTGGGCCTTCCAGCCCATCATGCGCTCGGCCTTGGAGGCATCGCACCAGTTGGCAGCGATGTCGCCGGCGCGGCGCTCGCGGATCACGTAGGGCAGCTCCTTGCCACAAGCCTTGGAGAAGGCGGCGACGACCTCGAGTACCGAGGTACCGGTGCCGGTGCCCAGGTTAAAGATCTCGACGCCGGTCTTGCCGTTCATCCAGTTAAGGGCGGCAACGTGACCAGAGGCCAGATCGCACACGTGGATGTAGTCGCGCACGCCGGTGCCGTCGGGGGTGGGGTAGTCGTTGCCAAAGACCTGAACGGCCTCGAGCTTGCCCACGGCGACCTGGGCGACATAGGGCACCAGGTTGTTGGGGATGCCCTTGGGGTCCTCGCCGATCAGGCCCGACGGATGAGCGCCGATGGGGTTGAAGTAACGGAGCAGCACGACGTCCCACTCGGGGTCGGCGGTGTGGACGTCCATAAGGATCTGCTCGATCATCCACTTGGTCCAGCCATAGGGGTTGGTTGCGGGCTTCTTGGGGTCTTCCTCGGTGACGGGCGGGTTGTCCGGGTCGCCGTAGACGGTCGAGGAGCTCGAGAAGATGATGGACTTGCAGCCATGGTTGCGCATGACGTCGATGAGCACCAGGGTGTTCTCGATGTTGTTGTGGTAGTACTCGACGGGCTTGCTCACCGACTCGCCGACGGCCTTAAAGCCGGCAAAGTGGATGACGCGGTCGATCTGATGGGTATCGAAGATCTTGTTCATCGCATCGCGGTCGAGCACGTTGGCCTCGTAGAAGGTGAGGTTCTTGGCGGCCTCGTCGCCCACGATGGTCTTGACGCGGTCGACGGCGACGGCGCTGGAGTTGGAGAGATCATCGACGATGACGACCTGGTAGCCACCCTCGAGCAGCTGAACGACGGTGTGCGAGCCGATAAAGCCGGCGCCACCGGTAACGAGGACGCAGGTGTCTTTGGGGTCGAGTGCTTTGGACATGTAGTCTCCTATCGAATCAGGAACACTTCTAGAGGGGAGTATAGCGCAGGCGGGGACGCCCAAATGGTGCACTGTAGGAAAAGCAGAGGATTATGTTAACGTACTCATATAAGAGCTTGCTCAATTGTTACCTCAAATTTGACAATTGCTTACGAGCCGCCGACCTTGTAGTTTCCTGCCGTTCGTGGAAATCGTTGGGACGCGCCATATGTACGCTAATATGTATGAGTTGAGCGACATATAAATAAGCATGTAACGGAGTACATATGTCACCAAACAGCGATTCCATCCTTTCCCAGGAGCTCTCGCGCCGCACTGCCCTTAAGGCCCTGTTCGGCGCCGCTTCTGCGGCAGTTCTTTTTGGCCTGCCCACTCGCGCCCATGCGGCGGAGGCTTCCAAAGAAACCACCGATAAATTGAATGCCGCCCAGGCCCAACTCGACGAGGTTCAGGCCCAGCTCGACAGCATCGCAAATGAGTATGCGGCGCTGGCCAACAAGAATGCCCAGACCCTCAACGACATCGAGAATGTCCAGGGCAAGATTGACGACACGCAGGCCCAGATCGATGAAAAGAAGGCCGAGCTCAAGAAGAAGCGCAACGACCTTTCCGATCGCGTGGCCGCCAGCTACAAGTCCGGCGGTACGAACATCCTGTCGCTGCTGCTGGCCTCTGGCTCGTTTGAGGAACTCGTCGCCAACGCGCATTACGTTGAGAAGATCAACAAGAGCGACCGCGATGCCATCGAGGATATCCAGACGATTCAGGCCGAGCTCGACGCACAGAAGACCGAGCTCGAAGCACAAAAGGCTGACCTGGAGAAACTCAAGGATCAGCAGACGGCTCAGATGCAGGATATGCAGGCCAAGCAGCAAGAGGTCCAGACCGTGCTGAACGGTCTTTCCGACGACGTCAAGGAGCTCATGGCTCAGCGCGATTCCGAGATCCTCGCTGCCGCCCAGGCCGAGGAGGCCGCTAGGAAGGCGGCTGCGGCAGCCGCGGCCTCTGCGAACACGGGCTCTTCTTCGGGTGGCTCGAGCTCGGGTGGCGGCTCGTATGCCGGCGGCACCCCGCAACAGACGGGCGGTTCGGGCAAGCAGCAGGCCGTCGTCAATGCGTGCTACTCGACGCCTTCTCCCGGCCAGGGCTGGTGTGCTGCCTGGGTTACCAACGTCTTCCGCAATGCCGGCGTGGGCTATTTTGGCGGCAACGCGTGTGACATGTTCAACGCCTGGTGCTATAGCTCCGACCGCTCGGCGCTGCAGGTGGGCATGATCGTGGCCGATTCCTCGCACAGCGGCACGGGTGCTCCGGGCCTTATCTACGGTCATGTGGGTATCTACGTTGGCGGCGGCATCGTTATGAGCAACGAGGGTGCCATTACGTCTAAGTCGCTTGATTCGTTTATTAGCTTCTATGGCACTGGCTCTGGCGTGCGTTGGGGCTGGCTCGGCGGCGTGGCGC
>CAUAGV010000080.1 GCA_958428675.1 uncultured Collinsella sp. | reverse complement strand
CGTCATGGACTTCGAGGTGAAGTCGCTCAAGAAGAAGTTCAAGGACAAGCGCTTTGCCGCCGGCTGCTCGCGCGACGTGATTTCGCAGGGCGCCGAGATGCTGGGCTGGGAGCTTCCCGAGCTCTTCGACCGCACCATCGCGGCCATGCAGTCCTTCGCGCCTGACCGCGACACCTTCCAGGCCTAACCTGCCAAAAAGGGACAGGTTTATTTTGGTAGGTTTTATCTGGGAAAACGCTTCCGTTGGACGTTATTCAGCGGAATCGTTTTCTTTTTGACGCGGTGATGCCGGCGAATGGCGGCGCTTCGCGGCAGACGGCCATGCTTTGCCGTATTCGTAATTCGGCATGCGCATTGCTAAGCGGCGTTCTTGATAATCCATACCCCCAGTCCGGTTAGCAACTGAACCTGCTTAATTGTCAGCCCTTCTTTTCGAAGCGCGAGTATCGCCTCATTGCGAAGTGCTTTGGAGACGGATTTGAGCTCCGTCGGAGCACATCCTACGACACTCTGCACGATTGCCGTGCCAAATTCACATAGATCTTCCTCACGAACCTTGGCTGTTGCGCTGGGGCGATAGGGAAGCGACGGCGCACTTTCCATGAGCTGAAGGTATGAGCGAGGTGTTGGGAATAAAACGCCGACAACGCTGCCGGTGACATGCGGTCGTGACCTGGCACTCATTAGATACTCGCGATGGCTGCTCCAGGGATATTCGTCGTATGCCGCCAGTCCTGCTTTTTGTGGATTCAGATGAATGTATCGAATTGCCTCAAGTAAATATACTTCCGACTTAATGGGCGAATCCCAAAACCGCTCCTGAAACACGTGGCCGATATGCCCTGTCCGCGCATTGTATCTACCCGCAAACGACACGGCTATCGCGTGCATCGCGTCGCTCTTGCGGTCGTCCGGATCGTCGATGAGGAGATGAATGTGGTTTCCCATAAGGCACCAAGCGATAAGCTCAATATTGTGTTTAGGGAGGATCACATCGAGGATCTGAAGCATGGCGATTCGGTCCTCGGCATCGTCAAACAGCAATTGCCCTCCGTTTCCACGCAACGTGACGTGGAAATAACCGGTTGGTGACTTTGAACGAGGTTTTCTCGGCATGGCCCCTCCTTTAGCTCGGATGGGCTGAAGATACCTCATTCGCAGGCATCGGTTGTCGAGATTCAGTTCACCGACAATAGCTGCTACCTGCCGAAATGTTATTGCGTTTTCAAATTGATGCTTTTTAATGGTAGCTGAGCAAGACGGGCACGCTTGTTGTGGATGTGGGTGTTGGTTGCGTCGATCTGGATGGTCCTCGCGTGATGTCATCGCAAATGGGCTTCACGCATTTCTACGGCGATAGAAAAATGGCCGGGCGCTCACAAACAAAACGGAGCACCCGGCATTTACTGATTGTTTGTTGACGTTTGGCCAGATAAAACCTGCCAAAATAAACCTGTCCCTTTTTGGCAGGTTAGTTGAGGGCGGCTTGGGCTAGGCGGGCTTCGGCGGCCTCCTCGGTGACGCCCAATGCCACGGCGAACTCCTCGATGGAGCGGCGCTTGGCCTCCTTGAGTACGCGCATGTAGTAAGAGCTGGGCTTTTTATCGGCTTCCTCGGCCTGGCGAATGCGGTGCATCATGGTCTTTGCCACGCGGACCGTCTCGGGCGCACCCAGCTTGAGCTGCTGCTTAAAGTGTGTCTCTTCAAGCGAGCTGTTGCGCTCGGTAAAGGTGTCGCACTCCAGCTCGTCATAGTGGCTCAGCAGATGCTCGGCATCTTGCTGAGAGATGGCGGCATGCAGACGGTCGGCCTGCGCCACGGGGTACATAAGGATCGTCTGCGCATGCCCCTGCTTGGCCTCGAGCAACAACATGGGCTGCGGCGTGTCGTCCCTAAAACCGACGACGGTGCAGACTCCCTGACCCGGATGAATGACGTGTTGACCGATTGAGAACATGCTACCTCCAACTTATACGAATTTACGTATGTCTAGAATAACACGCTGACGTGCGCAAATCCTCGCTTTATGCAGGAAAAGCACACAACTCTGATAGGTAAGAGTATTCGATAAAAGACACAGCTCATTCACACCTTTATGCATTTTCAACGCGTGCATAATCTGCAGGCAGACCGGCATCTTTGAGTGACTCCATACAAGCTGTAGTCAATTTTGTGCATATGCAATTTCGATTGGCTTTACCCTGCGACAGTGCCCCTCGCTTGTGATAGAGTGCTACAAACTCTGGCTTTTGCCCTACGAGTGACCAAGAGGTCGGGGGCTTTAACACAAGGAGGATCTATGCCCGAGAAGATTGAAGAGCTGGTACGCGCTGCGCTTGCTGCGGCCCAGGAGGCCGGCGACCTTTCCGCATTTGAACTTGACGATTGCGCTATCGAGCGACCGGCTGACACTTCTCATGGCGAGTGGACCTCTACCATGGCCCTGAAGTCCGCCAAGCTGGCCCACTGCGCCCCGCGCAAGATCGCCGAGGCCATCGTTGCCCATATGCCCGAGGACCCCGCGATTGAGAAGGTCGAAATCGCGGGCCCCGGCTTCATCAACTTCTACCTCTCCGTCGCCGTCAAGAATGCCATCTTTGGCGAGGCTCGCGAGAAGGGCATGGACTTCGCTAAGTCCAACGTCGGTGGTGGCCTGAAGACCCAGGTCGAGTTCGTTTCCGCTAACCCCGTCGGCCCCATGCACATCGGTCACGGCCGCTGGGCCGCTCTGGGCGACTCCCTTTGCCGTGTTATGGACCACGCCGGTTACGACATCCAGCGTGAGTTCTACATCAATGACCACGGCTCTCAGATGAACACCTTCGGCAACTCCATCAGCACGCGCTATATGCAGCTTGCCGACATCATCGCCAAGCAGGGCGTTGATATCGACGAGGCTCACAAGCTGCTGATCGCCGACCGTGACGCCTTTGTTGCCGACGAGAACGACGAGCATCCCGAGACCCATCCGTATCAGGACAACTTTGCCGAGACTCTGGGCAAGGACTCCTACGGCGGCGACTACATCATCGACGAGGCCGCCGAGTTCTGGCGCACCGACGGCGATAAGTGGGTCGACGCCGATCCGCAGGAGCGTATGGAGAGCTTCCGTGAGCGCGGCTACGTGAAGATGGTCGACAACATGCGCGACCTCTGCCACGCCGTCAACTGCGACTTTGACCGTTGGTACTCCGAGCGCTCGCTGTATGTGAAGGACACCGAGGGCGAGACCGCCGGCACCTCCGCCGTCGACCGCGCTTTTGAGAAGCTCGACAAGATGGGCTACCTCTACACCAAGGACGGCGCCCTGTGGTTCCGTTCCACCGACCTTGGCGACGACAAGGACCGCGTCCTGATCAAGTCCGATGGCGAGTACACCTACTTCGCCTCCGACGTTGCCTATCACTGGGATAAGTTCCAGCGCGTCGACCACGTCATCGACATCTGGGGCGCCGACCACCACGGCTACATCGAGCGCGTCCGCTGCGTCTGCGACGCTCTTGGCTATCCCGGCAAGTTTGAGGTTCTGCTGGGCCAGCTCGTCAACCTGCTGCGCAACGGCAAGCCCGTCCGCATGTCCAAGCGCAAGGGCACCATGGTGACCCTGCAGGAGCTCGTCGACGAGGTCGGCTCCGATGCCGCTCGCTACACGCTCATCTCCAAGAGCTCCAACCAGATGGTCGACTTCGACATCGAGGCCGTTAAGAAGCGCGACAACTCCAACCCGGTCTATTACGTGCAGTATGCTCACGCCCGCGTGTGCTCCATCCTGCGCCGTGCCGCCGACGTTACCGCCGAGCAGGCCGACGAGATGGGCATGAAGGCCGTTGCCGCCAAGGCCATCGGTGAGAACGTCGATTACTCGCTGCTGACCGACCCGACCGAGCTCGCCCTTTCGCGCAAGCTCAATGAGCTCACCGACCTGATCGCCAGCTGCGCTCGCGATCGCGCCCCGTTCCGTCTGACCCACTTTGCCGAGGAACTCGCCGGCGACTTCCACAGCTTCTACGCTGCCTGCCAGGTGCTGCCGAGCGAGGGCCGTCCCGTCGACCCCGAGCTTTCGCGCGCCCGTCTGGCAGCTTGCGACGCTGTCCGCGTGACGCTCGCCCTGGTGCTTACCCTCGTTGGCGTTTCCGCGCCCGAGCAGATGTAATCTGCGGGTCATTTGACCGTGTAGGTTTGGTTTAACTGAGCCCTATAAGCCCGATCTCCCACGGAGGTCGGGCTTTTTTCGCAAACGCCGACGTATTGACGAATTTGGAACTGCTGGAAATACGAAACTATGCCGGTTTACTACGATGAATTGAGGAATTCCAACCACGCTGGCTTTTCGCAAAAAAGCGCAAGGCATCTACCTGCGGTTTTAGTTCAACCGGTTTCGGAGTAGTCGCGGTTGAGCGATTCATCGTAGTAAACCGCCATAGTTTTGGCGGAGGCGGTCAGATTTGTGGGTGGTAAACCAAAGAGTGTCCCTTTTGACTAGTCGTTTAAGAACGTCCCCGATGACTAAGTTGCAGGTGACGGCGGTTGTGTTACACTAACGCTGCGTAGTTGACGCAATCATCTCGATACAGATCAATGATGTCCGTCGTTTCGAACGGAACTAGACTGTTTAGCCGCCCTGAAGGTTTATGCAGGGAGCATGTGATCACAGGGCTTGAAAAGAAAGTTGAGCAAACACTGTGTCTGATCAACAGCAAGAAAACGAAATAACGACGACGCAAGCCGCTCCCGCTGCACCGGTTGCGTCGGACCAGGTCGCGGCGCCCGCGCAAGCCTCGGCTCCTGAGACGCCTATGCCTGTAGCGGCTGAGAAGGCCGTGCCTGCAACTGGTGAGGAGGCTGCTCCGGCAAAGCCCAAGCTCACGCGCCGCACGGCCAAGCCTGCCGCTGACGGCGAGGAAGCCACCAAGTCCAAGCGCCGTACCACGCGCACGACGCGCGCCAAGCGCACCGTTGCAGCCGACTCCTCGGCGCCGATTTCCGATGAGGTCGCGCAGGCACGTGCGTTGGCGCAGATTAGCGAGGCTCAGGTGGTGCGCGCCCGCCGTCGTGCTGCCGAGCGCGAGGCCGCGGCTCTGACCGAGCTTGCAGCTCCGTCTGTGCCCGAGACGCCTGCCGCCATCGAGACCCCTGCCGCCGACCTGCCGGCCGAGAAGCCGGCACCGCGCACACGCCGCCGCACGGCTGCTAAGGCCGAGCAAGTTGCGGAACAGGTAGCCCCCGAGCTCACTGAGGCTTCGCTCCGTTCCGCGGCAGGGGAGGGCGCATCGCCTGCTGAGCCCGCTGCGCCTGTCGAGGCCAGCGAAGTTCCCGTTGTCGATCCGGCTTTGCGCCCGCACCGTCGCGGTCGCAAGCCCAAGGCCTTCGTCGAGGCCGAGAAGGCCGCAGCCGCAGCCGCAGCCGCTCGGGATGCTGCGGCGACCGCCGAGTCTGCAACCGCCGCCGACGCGCCCGTCCAGGATGCTACGACTTCCGAGGCCGCTTCCGCCGATGTCGAGCCCGCCGACGTCCGTCCCGGTCGCAGCCGTCGCACTGCTGCTAAGCGCACGTCCAAGGCTAAGGCTGCCAAGAAGGGTGCGTCCGAGGATTCCGCCGAGACGACCGCCGATGCATCGATTGATGCCGCCGAGCCCCAGGACGTCGAACAGCCTGCGTCCGAGAAGCCCAAGCGCGGTCGTAAGAAGTCCGCTAAGGCCAAGGCGTCCGAGCAGCAGGCTGATGTCGAAGCGCAGGTCGATTCCGGCGCCGAGGCCAATGACGCCGCTGCGGCCAATGCCGACGCCGCCGCAACCGATGGCGCCGCGCCCGCTGAGGCCGATGACAACGCTCGCCCCAACCGTCGCCAGCACAAGCGCAACGAGGAGCGCAACGAGCGCAAGGACGAGCGCAACAACGACCGTCGCAACCGCCAGCGCGATCGCAAGCAACGCAACAAGGAGCGTAATGCCGCTCCCACCGAGCCCACGCTTTCGCGCGAGGAGCTCGCTGCCATGAAGGTCGCCGAACTTCGCGAGAAGGCCAAGGAGTTCGAGATCGAGACGACCGGCAAGAAGAAGGCCGAGCTCGTCGAGGAAATCTACGTCACCGCTGCGAAGGCCGAGGGCTTCCGCGACATCAAGGGCATTCTGCAGATTCGCCCGGACAGCTCCGGCATCATCCACGCCCATGGCTACATGAAGTCCAACGACGACGCCTTCGTGCCCGCCTACCTCATCCGCTCCGCGCGCCTGCGCACGGGCGACGTCATCGAGGGCTCGCTGCGTCCTTCGCGCGGCGGCGACAAGCGCGCCGGCCTCGCCAAAATCACGACCGTCAACGGTCTGGACCCCGAGCAGATTCGCAACCGCCCCAAGTTCGGCGATCTCACCCCGGTCTATCCCAATGAGCCGCTGCGCATGGAGCACGGCAAGGATTCCATCACCGGTCGCGCCATCGACATCGTGTCACCGATCGGCAAGGGCCAGCGCGGCCTGATCGTGTCCCCGCCCAAGGCCGGCAAGACCACGATCCTCAAGAAGATCTGCCAGTCTATCTCGATTAACAACCCCGAGGTGCACCTCATCTGCCTGCTCGTCGACGAGCGCCCCGAAGAGGTCACCGATATGCAGCGTTCCATCAAGGGTGAGGTTGTGGCGTCGACCTTCGATATGCCTGCCGACAACCACACCCGCGTGGCAGAGCTCGTCATCGAGCGCGCCAAGCGCATCGTAGAGCTGGGTGGCGACGTCGTGGTGGTGCTCGACTCCATCACGCGCCTCGCCCGCGCCTACAACTTGGCGGCGCCTGCCTCGGGCCGCATCCTTTCGGGCGGCGTCGATTCGGCGGCACTGTATCCGCCCAAGCGCTTCCTGGGTGCAGCCCGCAATATCGAGAACGGCGGCTCGCTCACCATCCTGGCCTCTGCCCTCATCGACACCGGTTCCAAGATGGACGAGGTCATTTTCGAGGAGTTCAAGGGCACCGGCAACATGGAGCTTAAGCTCGACCGCGACCTGGCCGACCGCCGCATCTTCCCGGCTATCGACCCCGTTGCCTCCGGTACGCGTAACGAGGACCTGTTGGTCGACGAGCAGATGCGTCCGTTTGTCTTTGGTCTGCGTCGCATTCTTGCAGGCATGAACAACACCGAGCGCGCGGCCGCATCGTTTATTAAGGGTCTTAAGGGCACCAACACGAACCAGGAGTTCCTGGTGCGTTCGGCCAAAAAACACAGCGACTACGAGCAGACGTTCTAGGTTGTCATCCACGCGCAGCGATAGTCATCAATGCGATAAAGGGTCGGGGCTTTGAGCCTCGGCCCTTTTCCATAGCGCCGCTCCGCGCTTATTTTTGACCGTAAGACCGACGAGCAGCAGGTTTCGGTTGATTTCCGATCTCAGCCGAACACATTGAGCAAATAGGCCGTTCCCGCACCTAGCCGAACGCCCCCGC
>CAUAGV010000079.1 GCA_958428675.1 uncultured Collinsella sp. | reverse complement strand
GCTCAAGGGCGAGCGCCAGAAGAGCGCCAACATCGTGGGCCAGACCATGAAGCTCAACCCGCACGGCGACGCCGCCATCTATGAGACGATGGTGCGTCTGGCAACCGGCAATGAGGCGCTGCTTGCCCCCTTCGTGGAGTCGAAGGGCAATTTTGGCAAATACTATTCGGGCGACCTGAGCTACGCCGCCTCGCGTTATACCGAGGCCAAGCTCTCCCCCATCAGCGCCGAGATCTTCAAGGACATCGACAAAGACCCGGTCGACTTCGTCGACAGCTACGACGGCGCCATGAAGGAACCGCGCCTGCTGCCCACCACGTTCCCCAACATCCTCGTCTCGGCCAATAAGGGCATCGGCGTCGCCATGGCGTCCGATATCTGCGGTTTCAACCTCAACGAGGTCTGCACCGCCACCATGCACTACCTGCAGGATCCCGACTGCGACCTGCTCGAGTACATGCCCATGCCCGACTTCTCGACCGGCGGCGAGATCATCTACCGCCGCGAGGAGATGGAGAAGATCATCGAGACCGGCCTTGGCAGCTTCCAGATCCGCTCCCGCTGGCGCTGGATTCCCGAAGAGCGCATCATCGAGGTCTACGAGATCCCCTACATCACCAAGACCGATGTCATCATCGAGCGCATCGTCAAGCTCTCCAAAGAAGGCAAGGTCAAAGAGATCGCCGACATCCGTGACGAGACCGACCTTTCGGGTCTGCGCATCGCTATCGACCTTAAGCGCGGCGTCGACCCCGACAAGCTCATGGCCAAGCTCTATCGCTCGACCACGCTGCAGGATTCGTTCTCGTGCAACTTTAACGTGCTGGTCGACGGCTATCCCCGCGTTATGGGCGTGCGCCAGATCCTGCACGAGTGGGTCAAGTGGCGTATTGAGTCCACGCGCCGCCGCATTAACTTTGACCTGGGCAAAAAGTCCGAGCGCCTGCACCTGCTGCACGGCCTTGAGGCAATTCTGCTCGACATCGACAAGGCGATTGCCATCATCCGCGGCACCAAGCTCGAGGCCGAGGTCGTGCCCAACCTTATGAAGGGTTTCGATATCGACGAGACCCAGGCCGAGTTTGTCGCCGAGCTCAAGCTCCGCAACATCAACGAGGAATACATCCTCAACCGCACCAAGGACATCGCCAAGCTTGAGGGCGAGATTGCCGAGCTTGAGGAGACCCTCTCCAGCGAAGAGAACATCAAGAAGGTCATCAGCGACGAGCTGGCCGCGGTCAACAAGAAGTACGTGATGCCGCGCCGCACGGGCAGGATCGAGCCCCATGAGGTTATCGAGGTAAGCTTGGAGCCCGAGGTCGAGGAATACCCGGTCACCATCATGCTCTCGCGCGATGGCTACCTTAAGAAGATGACAGACCGCGTGCTCAAGAAGGCGACCACGCTCAAGTACAAGGACGGCGACAAACCCTTTATCGAGTTCCCGTCCTCCAACACCCACGAGCTGCTGGTCTTTACCAACAAGAGCCAGGTGTACAAGTGCAAGGTTGCGGCGTTTGAGGACACCAAGTCGGCCCAGCTGGGCTCGTACCTACCGACCGATCTTGAGATGGAACCCGACGAGAGCGTCATCTGGGTCATCGACCCCGAGGACTACAAGGCCGACGTGCTGTTTGTCTTTGAGAACGGCCGCGTGGTGCGCGTCGCGCTTTCTGGATACGTCACCAAGACCAACCGCAAGCGCCTCAAGAACGCCATCTACGGTGGCAGCAAGCTGCTGTATGCCCAGGTGCTCAAGGAAGATCGCGACATCGCGCTGGTCTCGAGTGACTATCGTTTGATGAACTTCAACACGTCGCTGCTCAAGACCAAGACGACCACCAACACGCAGGGCGTCCAGGCTTTCACGGCCAAGAAGGGCCGCTCGGTCACCACTGTCGGCACAACCGAGGACATCCTTGGCGCCGGTGTCTCGGCCGAGAAGTTCACCGCGCAGGGCCTCCCCTCTGCCGGTGCCCTCATGAAAGAAAACGACATGCCAAGTTTGTTTGACTAAAACAACGGTGGCCAAACCGTCATGGTTTTACAAAGCAGCGGGGCCCGGAGCGCAGCAACATCGCGCTCCGGGCCCCGCTCGTTGCAACGTATATCATATGCCCCACACGGGAATCGCTTGGACATCCTTGGTAATAAGGTATGGATCCGGGGTTTGACAGACAACGTGTCCAAACCCAATTTCATAGCCGGTCAGGCCCTCGAGACAGGAATAATTCTTTACAGCATCTTTGCCCACCGTGGCTGACATCTTCACCTCGACGGGATGGAGAATATGGCCCTCTTGAATGAGCAAATCAATTTCGCGCTTCTTTTGGTCTCGATAGAACCATACGTCGCGAAGGCTCTTCCCCGCGTTCATAAAGCTCTTCAAAATTTCTGAGACAACGAACGTCTCAAATATATGCCCCGCCGCGGCCCCGTTGCGCAATTGCTCCGGCGTTATCCACCTCGTTAGATGACAAACAAGACCTGTATCCATAAAGAATATCTTAGGGGTCTTGGTCAGACGCTTATCGACATTAGGCCAAAAGGGCTCGACAATCCGAACGATGTTCGACGCCTGCAAAACCGAGAGCCAAGCCTTCACCGTCTTACGGTCGACGTCAACGGTGTTTCCAATATCGGTGGCATTTAACAGTTGCCCCGTTCTCGCTGCGCACGCGACCATAAAGCTGTAGAACTTCGCCTCATCCTTCACGTTTACAAGATCGCGAACATCGCGTTCGAGATATGCGACAACGTAGTCGGAATAATAGGAGTCCCAATCGATATTTGGGTCTTGCAGTTCGGGCATCGAACCCCTATGGATGATGTTCCAAATATTTCCCGAAGACATCTTAGAGGCCAAGGAAACCTTTTTGGGGATATACGGACGAGGGTTCTGGGAACCACCAACAAGCTCTCGCAAGCTTAAAGAGGGCATCTCCAGAATTCTAATCCTCCCCGCCAAAGATTCGCTCACCCCTTTCATGAGGTGATATGTCTGGGATCCCGTGAGGACGATTCGGCCCTTCTCCTCTGATTGATCGACAACCCACTTCACCGGAGAAAAAAGCTCAGGCACGCGCTGAATCTCATCAATGATGATCGGCAAATCATGAGACTCGAAAAACAGGGCGGCATCCTCTTTTGCAAGAAGATAATCCCGCGGGTTCTCCATCGAAACATAGTCGAATCGGTCGCCTAGATGTTGCTTGAGAACCGTCGTCTTCCCAACTTGGCGCGCTCCGGTCACCAGGACAACTTTTCCCTGTCCCAGCATCGAATCTATCGTCTGTTCAATTTCGCGCTCGATGTACATAGAATCGCCTCCCGTTATGGAGCCTATTATCTCGTACAAACGTTAATTGGTCAAAATCGGGAGTGCTACTCCCGATTTTCACTCACAATCTTCTGCCTGATTCTGGATCCAGCAGGGTCTCGGAGATCGTCAAGCGTATGGGCGTCGCCAGCAACTACGCAAGCCAGTACAAGCGCCGCCTCCTCGAGGACGGCGTTATCGGGAAACGTGGACGTGGCCTCGTCGGCTTCGACATCCCCGCGTTCAGGGAATTCTTGAGCGAGAAGGCGTTTTAGCACACCGGAATTGTCCGCTGGAGCATCGTTGTATGGCAATCAGTAATCCTCTTGATAAGGACAGCAAGCATTTCCACCAACACCGATTGCCATGCGTTCTTCTTACCCTTAGGCGAGCTTGCGAGCGAGCTCGCGCACCTCTTTCGACTTGGGCGAGGATGCCATGCTGTCGCGCTCGGTCTCATTGCCTGACAACTCCTCAACTGTCTTGATTCTCTCTCCGAGAATTGAACAGCAAATCGTTGGCCGCAAAGTGTCGACTGTGGGAAAATTAACTAGAGCTTTCTCCTACTCGCGTGAGCGTTCGCGTGTATGAGCCTGGCCGAATCGGGCAGGCGCAATATAGATCCACGGAAACCGGCCTACGAACAAGGAGCGCCTTATGTATGGACAGCATGTTGCACCGCAAACCCATAACAAACGCACTGGCCTGTCTATCCGCAACGTCAAGCTTCATGCAGGCGCCAGAGTCGTTGCCTTCGGAGTAAGCATTCTTATGGCAGGGCAGCTTTTGCTACCCTGCGCAGCACTGGCGACCGAAATGCCCGAATCCGATGTCGCAACACCCATCACCTGCGACGAAGTCAACGCGGAAGGCAGTCTCACAGCAACCACCGTCGATCATTACTACGATTTGGAGCTACCCCCTGCTTTCGAGTTGGTCCAGAACGAGGCTCTTGTATACGATTTTCCCGACAAACCCGAGGACTTCATCTACGGGCTTAACGACACCGTCCATCTCTTCAAGATCGACACCGATACCGAAAGCCTTATAAAAACAGAGAACCCCAAAGAGGCCAGCGTCTCTATTGCCCTGACCATGATCGACAATCACGTTAGAGCAACCGTAGTCTTTACAGGCAGTTACGCCGACGACCAAATCCCTTACAGGCTGAACCTCAACAGCTCAACCTACCTTGGCACACACGTTGACAGTGGGCAGGGGATTACGCACAATTACAACATCCGTTGCTTCTTCGACAGTGATGTGCACTTGATTGCAACCGATACGAGCGATTCCAAGCTCGAACCGAAAACCAAGCCCGAGCCCACACCGCAGCCCAATGCAAAAAAGCCCACGGCAAATCCCGTTTCCACCAAGGCAGTAGCGGCGGTTAAACCAGCCGGGACCACCCTACCCGCGACGGGCGACAACGGTGCGATGGCAGCCGCCCTGAGTATTGCCGGTGGTGTAGTTGCGGCATTTGGCATTTCTGCAACAAGGCGTCGCAACCGCTAGCCAGCATTTCGTACCCCGTAGACAAAGCTCTATCCCCGCTCCGATGAGCTTTACGCACCGAGAAGTTTCTTCCCCACGGAAATGAGCTTTTTTCCAACGGTCGCCTTCACGCCATCAACGCCCCGCGAAACCGTCGAAACAGACTGTGCCGAACCGCCATCGAGCTCTGCCCCATCGCAAACAGCGTCGACGGCGTCTTCTGGCAACATTTTTGATCGCCATAGCTCCGATTCGGCAGGGCCCAGCCTCCGCTCGATCTCGAGCAAGACTTGTAAGGAGTCCACAGTCAAGATCAACTACGGGAATCGTGACGAGCCGATACCGCCCGCATGCCCCCTTCGGAATAGGCGCTGAGCAGCTCCTGGGCGTGGGCAAACTCGGGCCCTCGCCTCCAACCGAGTAGGCGGTTGACCGCGAGATTTCCCTGGACGTTGTGGACGAAGAGCAGATAGGCGTCCTCGCGCGAAAGCCCGGTTTCCTCCATAATCGAGGGAACCATCTGCTCGGCGCCGCGCTCGATAACGTGCTGCGCCACCCGGGCGTACGCGTCGTCATCCGAGTAGAGCAGATAATAGTCATCGTTTGCCGGCGGGCGCTGGCAAAGGGCCCCCGACTCCGTCCCCACGAGCGGAGGCGCTGCTGTCAGAGCCTCATCTATAAGCGCGTCAAGCAGCGCAAACTTGTCCTCGTAATGCAGATAGAACGTACCGCGGTTGATATCGGCGCGACGGCAGATATCCGCCACCGTCATCTTTGCGAAGCCAACCTCGGCCAGCAACGCAAAGAAGGCCTCCCGTATGACCGAGAGCGTATAGCGTCGGCGACGATCGATCTTCCCCACTTCCATGGCTCCTCCAATTGCAACGCTCAACAATGCCCGGCAGACGTTCGTTTATCGACAGCGCTTCAAAGCTGTTCATTGCTCTCACGCAAATCAACATTGATACTTTTTATAGACACCTGTTCATTGTAGCCGAAAGAGAGCTTTGCATGACTTTTTACGAGAAACTCGTCGTCGAACTCACCAACCGGTCGTTTTCCCATCAGGCAGCCTATCGCAGCGGTGGCACGCCCTACGACCTGAGTGACCGCGAGCCTAAGCCCTACGACCAGCAGATCGAGGACTTTGCCCGCATGGTCGAGGAGGCAGACTGCGTGCTTGTGGGCGGTGCCTCCGGGCTCTCCGCGGCAGGCGGCGGCGACTTCTACTACGAGGACAATGCAACCTATCGCAGGCATTTCGGCAAGTTCGCCGAGCGTTACGGTTTCAAGGGCGCTTTCGAGGGCTCATTCTATCGCTGGCCCACCGCCGAGGCGCGCTGGGGCTATCTTGCCACCTTCCTCGACACCACGCTCAACGCCCCGCTACGCCAGCCCTACAAGGACCTCGACGCTATTCTTGCCGAGAAGGACTTCTTCGTGCTCACCACCAACCAGGACACGCAGTTCGTAAAGATCTACCCTTGGGAGAAGGTGGCGGAGATCCAGGGCGACCACCGCTTCTTCCAGTGCTCCCGCTGCTGCACCGATGACGTATGGGATGCGACCGAGCCCGTCTCCCGCATGATCGAGGCCATGGGAGACGACCTAGAGGTTCCAACAGAGCTCGTGCCGCGCTGCCCGCACTGCGGGGCCGAGGCGTTCCCCTGGGTTCGCGGCTACGGCAACTTTTTGCAGGGCGAGCTCTACGAGGAGCAGTACCGCAAGGTCTCCGACTGGCTCGACGCGCACGCGCATCAGAAGATACTTTTCCTTGAACTGGGCGTGGGCCGCATCACGCCCGCGTTTATCCAGGAGCCGTTCTGGACTCTCACGGCGCAGTTGCCGCAGGCGAGCTACATCGCCGTGAACAATCAGACGCAGTTTCTCCCCCGCGCAATCGAGGACCGAGGCATGGCGATCCGCGCCGACATCGCCGACGTGCTCGCCGACGCGCGCAAGACGTTGGGAAGGTAGCGCATGGAAGCGGCAAAAGCGGCTCGCATCGGCCGAGCGCTAGCCGAGGCGGATCTTGTCATCATCGGCGCTAGCAACGGACTCGACATGGCGGAGGGGCTCAACCTCTTTCGCGCTGACTATCATTTTTGGGAGACATACGGAGACCTCGCCCAGGCCGACGGCATCGGCTGCATACTGCAGGGGCTCGCCTCCCCAGATGCAAACGTACGACGTCGATGGGCCGAGCGATTCCATCAAAAGGAGTATCTCGAATATGAGCCCAGCCCGCTCATGAACACGCTGCGGCGTCTTACGGAGCATGCGGACTCTTTCGTGATCACCTGCAATATCGACGGGCATTTTGCGCGCGCAGGGTTCGACGAGAACCGCGTGCTCGAGACGGAGGGGAGCACGCGCACGTCGATCGACGAGCTGCGTCTCACTCATCCAGACGCCATCGCCGCGGCCCAGCTCGAAGAGCTTGCGCACCTTGTGCGAGCCCATCGCAACGACAGGGTTGCCATCCTCGAGCTTGGCGTGGGACTGCGCAACGGCGTCATAAAACGTATGCTTGCTCAAATCGCAAACGCCTGCGAGCACGCCACCTATATCGTGTTCAACTACAGCCAGGCCATGGCGCCCGACACTTCATGTGAGACCATTCTCG
>CAUAGV010000078.1 GCA_958428675.1 uncultured Collinsella sp. | reverse complement strand
CTACAAGCGCGAGGACCTCGCAGCCCGCGCCGCCGCCGAGGCGTCCACGGAGAGCGCGCCGGCCACGACCAAGTCCACCAAGGCCAGCGCCGCCCAGGCCGACACCCCCGTCGCCGCCCCCAAGCCTGCCGAGGGCAAAAAGACCAAGGAGCAAAAACGCGCCGAGGCCCAAGCCCGCGCTGCGCTCAACAAAAAGCTCAAGGGCGTGCGTAACCAGCTCAAGAAGATCGAGACGGAGCTCGACAAAAAGCGCGCCCGCTATGACGAGCTTATGGAATTGATGGCGAGCGAAGAACTTTATGCCGATCAGGATAAGTTCAACGCCGCGCTGGGGGAATATAACGGCCTTAAGCAAGAGCTGCCCAAGCTCGAAGACGAATGGCTGGAGCTTTCCACCCAGATCGAAGAGGAGACCGCGCGTGAACTCTCGTAAAGCCGCTGCCGTGGCGATGAGCATCATCGCCATCGCCTGTCGCATCTGCGGCATCTTTATGAGCGCGATGACCGTGCTGCTGTGCTTTAGCGGCCTCACCGCCAAGCTGCAGATCGTGGGCTTTGTCGTTGAGCTTTCGCGCGCGCTGCCGAGTGCCATCGCCGGCTATGGCGTCATCACGTCGCCCTTTGGCGGTGTGTTCCGCCTGGATTATGCTATCGTCGCCGTCATTCTGTTTGTAATTGACTACCTGCTCACGCGCGCCTCGCGCCACGTCCGCTAGGGGAGCGCTATGTCCAGCAGCTACCTCATGAACCTGCTCGCCAGCGCCGTCGCCGTCATCGTGGGCATCGTGATCCACGAGAGCGCACACGCCGCCGCGGCCTGGGCGCTCGGCGACAAGACGGCCCGTTCGCGCGGCCGCGTGTCGCTCAACCCGCTTAACCATATCGACCCGTTTGGCACCATCATCCTGCCGCTGCTCATGCTCGCGGCCGGCGGCCCGGTGTTCGCCTTCGCCAAGCCCGTGCCCGTCTACCTCAACAACCTCAAGCACCCCAAGCGCGACGAGGTCCTGGTGAGCGCGGCCGGCCCCGCGTCGAACATCGCACTCGCGTGCCTCGCTGCCGCCCTCATGCACGCAACGTACGGCAGCCTCTACACCAGCATGTCCTTTGCCCTGGCGTCGCAGATCATGAACTTCGGCGCCACGTTTATCGTGGTCAACCTGTCACTCGCGTTCTTCAACCTCATCCCAATCCCGCCGCTCGATGGCTCGTCGATTATCGTGCCGTTCCTCAAAGGCAAGGCGCTCAACAACTACTACCACCTGCAGCAATACGCCATGCCCATCCTCATCATTGTGCTGTATCTGCTGCCCATGTGGACCGGCATCGACGTGATCGGCCGCTATTTCGACTTTACCGTGTATCCGCTTGCTGAGCAGCTGCTCAACTTCGCAATCGCCGGCATCTAAGGTAAACTTACAGGTCGACCGTGCAAAACGGTCGTAATATGCACCCAAACCGCGCCGCGAAGGCGCCGTAAAAGGAGGTCGAAGATGTCGTATCGCGTGTCGACGCAGGTCTACAGCGGACCGTTCGACCTGCTGCTGCAGCTGGTAACCCGCCAAAAAGTAGATATCGGCGCTATCTCCATCAGCGAGGTGGCCGAGCAGTACCTTGCCGAGGCCGAGCGCATCGAGGCGCTGGACCTGGACGTGGCGAGCGACTTTTTGCTGGTCGCGGCAACCCTTTTGGACATCAAG
Organism: uncultured Collinsella sp.; assembly: GCA_958428675.1. Lineage (GTDB taxonomy): Bacteria > Actinomycetota > Coriobacteriia > Coriobacteriales > Coriobacteriaceae > Collinsella. The sequence goes on along the minus strand of CAUAGV010000078.1, from coordinate 5,787 downwards.
GCCGCCTCTCTGGTGCCGCAGGAGGCCCCGAGCAAAGTCAATGACGACGATGGCGAGTTCGACGAAGACCTCGAGGAGCTCAGCACGCTCGACGGCGACGCCCTGCGCGAGGTCCTGATTCAGCGCCTGATCGCCTACAAGCAGTTTAAGGGCGCGGCTGCGGCCCTTGGCGCGCGTATGCAGGCCGAAAGCCGCATGCACCCGCGCGTTGCCGGACCTGACCCCGAGTTTTTGGGCCTTATGCCCGACTACCTGGCTGGCATCACCCTGCGCGGCCTGGCCGTCATCTGCGCCGACCTGGACGGCAAGCGCCAGACCTTCTTACTGGAGGCCGAGCACGTGGCGCCGCATCGCGTTCCGCTCGACCTGACCGTGGCCTCAGTCGACCGCTTTACCATGGCGCACCAAACCTGCACCTTCCGCGAGCTGTTGGACGGCGACGCCACCACCGAGCAGCTCGTCGTCACCTTCTTGGCCATGCTCGAGCTCGCCAAACGCGGCTCGCTCACGCTGAGCCAGGACGAGATCTTCGGAACCATCTGCATCAACCGAGTCGAGGGCGCCGAGGCATACGTGCCCGGCGCGGGCCCCGAGCTCACCGAATAGGAGCCGCAAACATGTCAACCCTTTCAACGCTGGAGGCAAACAGCCTCAAAGGCGCCCTCGAGGCGCTGCTGCTGGTGTCGAGCGAGCCGGTGAGCGCGCCCGCGCTGGCAGGTGCGCTGGATATCGCCCCGGGCGAGTGCGCATCGCTGCTCGCCGAGCTCAAGGTTGAGTACGAGGAGGCCAACCGCGGCTTTCAGTTGCGCGAGGTTGCCGGCGGCTGGCGCCTGTTTACGCATCCCGCCTACCACGACGTGGTCGAGGCCTACGTGCTGAGCTGGGACACGCAAAAGCTGTCGCAGGCGGCGCTCGAAACTCTGGCCGTCATCGCATACCACCAGCCCGTCACGCGCGAGGTGGTCAAGGGCATCCGCGGCGTCAATTCCGACGGCGTCATCGCGTCGCTCGTTGACAAGGGCCTAGTGCGCGAGCTCGGCCGCGACCCCCAGCGCGGTCAGGCCATCATCTACGGCACGACCAACGCCTTCTTGGAAAAGTTCGGTCTGCGCTCCACCCGCGACCTGCCCGACCTGGAGCAGTTTGCCCCTGACGAGCAGTCGCGCCAGTTTATCCGCGAGCGCCTGAGCGGCCGCAGCATTCAGTCCACGCTCGAGGAGCAGGCCGATGACCTGGATGAAGAGCGCGAACTGCTCGATACCGATGTTGAAGATATTGAGGCAGTCGAGAACTTGGAGACCCTGGTCGTCGACGAGACCTCGGAGGATTTGCATGACGAGGACTAACGAAGTAGGGGAGACGCGCGCCATGGGCAACGCAGTACCCACGACCGACGCCCAGCCCGTCTATCCGCATACCATGCGCCTGCAGCGCTTTTTGGCGCGCGCGGGCGTGGCGAGCCGCCGTGGCTCGGAGGACCTGATGACCGCCGGCCGCGTGACTGTTAACGGCGAGGTCGCGACCGAGCTGGGCACCAAGGTCGACGTCGACCGCGACCATATCGAGGTCGACGGCACGCCCGTCAAGCTCAACCAGGGCGCCGTGTACCTGATGCTCTACAAGCCGACCGGCTACCTCACCACCATGAGCGACCCGCAGGAGCGCCCTTGCGTGGCCGAGCTGGTCCCGCGTGACCGCTTTCCGGGGCTCTTCCCGGTGGGCCGCCTGGACCGCGACACCACGGGCCTATTGCTCTTTACCACCGACGGCGACCTGTCGCAGGATCTGCTGCACCCCAGCAAGCATGTCTATAAGACCTACCAGGCGCTCGTGGACGGCTACCTGACCGATCGCGACTTAGAACCACTCCGCCGTGGCATCGAACTCGACGACGGCCTGTGCCAGCCGGCGATCTGCCGCGTCATCAACGCGCGCGAGGCAGAGGCCGTGGCTCCGCAAGGCGTAAAGCCCGGTACCACCGCCGTGGAGGTTATCATCCGCGAGGGGCGCAAAAACCAGGTCAAGCGCATGCTGAGCAAGATTCACCATCCGGTAATCCGCCTGCATCGCTGCAACTTTGCCGGCCTTGAGCTCAAGAACGTGGCCAAGGGCTCGTGGCGCGAGCTCACCGACCGCGAGGTGCAGATCCTCAAGGCCGGCGGCATCCCGCCCAAGCAGGCGAGCGCCAAGCGCAACGGTGGCAAGCCCCAAGACACGCCCGCCAGCCGCACACGTCACCACGGCAGCCACGGCTCCGCACCCAAGCGCAACACCTACCGCGAGCGCTACACGGGCTAGGCAACCCGCCGCGCCCCAGCGCCCGCGAACCATACCAGCACGTCAACCATCGAAAGGAAGCATTGCATGATCGTCGCCATCGACGGCCCCGCCGGTTCCGGCAAATCCACCATCGCCAAGGAGATCGCCCGCCAGCTGGGCTTTAACAAGCTCGACACGGGCGCCATGTATCGCGCCGTCACCTTCGCCGCGCTCGACCGCGGCATCGATCTGGACGACGAGGCGGCCATCGACGCCCTCGCCGAGCAGATCGAGATCCGCTTTACCAACGGCACCGGCGAGGACACGCGCCTGACCATTGACGGCCAGGACGCTTCGGCCGCCATCCGCACCCCCCAGGTCGACGCCAACGTGTCCAAGGTCTCGGCCTATCCGGGCGTGCGCGCCGCCATGCTCATCCATCAGCGCCGTGCCGCCGAGGACCGCAATATCGTGGCCGAGGGTCGCGACATCGGAACCGTCGTGTTCCCTAACGCGCAGGTCAAGGTCTTCCTGACCGCCGACCCGCGCGAGCGCGCCCGCCGCCGCGTGCTGCAGCGTCACCAAAACGACGCCCAGCCGCTTACTGCCGAGCAGCTCGAGGCCGAGGTCGACGAGACTCTCGACGCCCTTAAGCAGCGCGACAAGCTTGACAGCAGCCGCGAGGTCGCCCCGCTCGTCCCCGCCGAGGACGCCGTGCACGTCGACTCCACCGCCCATACCATCGACGAGGTCGTCTGCATTATCGAGGGCCTCATCAACCAAAGGAGGTAGCCCATGCGCCTGTTTAAGCAGACGCCCGAGGACTATTACAACGCCCCCTATGACGAGTTTCCGGCGCTCATCCGCGGCACCGTCGTCGTAGTCATGGCTATCCTTTGGGCCTTCTCCAAGCTCATGTGGCGTTGGAAGGTAGAGGACGCTGACCTGCTGTTTGAGCGCCAGGAAAGCCGCGGCAGCGTGGTCATCTGCAACCACACCTCGATGGCCGAGCTCTTGGCCGTGGAGACGGCGCTGTTCTTTGGGGGCCGCCGTATCCGTCCCATCTTTAAGTCCGAGTTTGCGAAGAGCAAGATCGTGCGCTGGGCCTTTAGCCGCGTGGGCGGCATTCCCGTCGAGCGCGGCACCGCTGACATGAAGTGCCTGCGTGCCGCCCAGCATGCGCTGCAGCGCGGTGAGGACGTCCTGATCTTCCCCGAGGGTACGCGCATCCGCTCGCACGAGATCAAGCCCGAAGTCCACGGCGGCTTTGCGCTCATCGCTCAGATGGGCAAGGCGCCCGTCAACCCACTTGCCATCTGTGGCTGGTCCGACATCACGCCCGCGGGCAAAAAGCTCATGCGTCCCAAGAAGTGCTGGATTCGTGCCGGCAAGGCCGTCTCGCTTTCGGACGCGCCGGCCGGGCTTAAGCGTACGGAGCGCTTGGCCTGGTTTGAGTCCGAGGCCATGAGCCGCGTATACGCCATGCGCGACGAGCTGTGCGCCGAGCATCCGGGCAGGTTCTAGCCATGGGAGAGAACGTCATGAATACCGCCGCGGCCGCCGCTGAGGAGGTCATCCCCACCATTGAGATTGCCGCGCATGCCGGCACATGCTACGGCGTACAGCGCGCGCTCGATATGGCGCTGGCCGCTGCGCCGCAGGCAGGGGAGTGCACTCAGGTCCATACCTTGGGTCCGCTCATCCATAACCCGATCGTGGTACGCGAGCTCGCCGAGGCAGGCGTCGGTCTGGCCGACACCTTGGACGACGCCACGTCGGGCACTGTGATCATCCGCGCCCACGGCGTGGTGCCGCAGGTCATTGATGCCGCTCGCGAGCGTGGCCTTAACGTCGTCGACGCCACCTGCCCCTACGTGAAGAAGGTCCACGTGGCGGCCGAGCGCCTGGTGCGCGAGGGCTACCGCGTGATCGTCGTGGGCGAGCCGGGCCACCCCGAAGTCGAGGGCATCCTGGGCCACGCCGGCGATGACGCGCAGGTCGTGAGCTGCGCTGCCGATGCGGACGCGCTGTCGCTCAAGGGTAAAGTGGGCTTGGTTGTGCAGACCACCCAGACTGCGCAGAACTTGGCCGAGGTCGTGGCTGCTATCACCCCGCGCGTGCAGGAGCTGCGCGTGATCAACACCATCTGCGCCGCCACGAGTGAGCGTCAACAGGCAGCAGCTACACTTGCCAACCGCTGCGACTGCATGGTCATCGTGGGCGGCAAGAACTCGGGCAACACCCGCCGCCTGGCGCAGATTTGCGCAGACGCCTGCGAGCGCACGTATCACATCGAGGAAGCTTCTGAGCTCCAAGCCGCGTGGTTTACCGACGCTCACCACATCGGCATCACCGCCGGAGCCTCCACCCCGCAAGAACACATCGAGCGCGCCGTCGAGCGCATCAAGGAGCATTGCCGCTAACCATGGACCAGACCGTACCCGCATACGCCGCCGAGGTGGCCGATTACGGGCGCAGCCGCGACCCCGAGCCGGGTGAGGGCGCGCTCGTAAAGAACGTGCGTCCCGAATCGCCCGCGTGGGATGTGGGTATCGAGCCGGGCATGCGCGTGCTCACGGTCAACGGCGAGCAGCTGACCGATATGATCGTGTGGCTCTGGGAGGCCGACGACGACACCGTCGATCTGGAGGTATTCGATCCGCACGACGGCACCGTCACCCCCGTCGAGCTCGACCGCTTTCCCGGCGAGGACTGGGGCCTGGAGTTCGATGGCCCCATCTTCGACGGCATGCGTACCTGCGTTAACGCCTGCGTGTTCTGCTTTATGACCATGCTGCCCAAGGGCGGCCGCTCCACGCTCTACATTCGCGACGACGACTATCGCCTGAGCTTTTTGCAGGGCAACTTTGTCACGCTCACGAACCTCTCCGACGAGGACGTGAAAAACGTCATCGACCGAAATATGAGCCCCATGAACGTGTCGGTCCATGCCGTGAGCCCCGACGTCCGCCGCCGCATGATGGGCCGCAACGCCCAACGCGGCATGGACGTACTCGAGGCCATCATGGCCGCCGGCATCGAGATTCATGCACAGATCGTGTTGTGCCCCGGCATGAACGACGGCGAGGAGCTGGAAAAGACCCTGCGCTTTTGCGAGGAACATGAGCAAATCACAAGTCTGGGCATCGTGCCGCTCGGCTTTACCAAGCATCAGAACCGTTTTAGCTGGTCCTACAGCGACAAGCCCGAGCTGGCGCGCGAGACCATTGCCATGATCCGGCCCTTCCAGGACCGTGCCTTCGAGCGATTTGGCCGCCACACTTTCCAGATGAGCGACGAGTTCTACCTGGATGCCGGCATCGAGCCGCCCGAGGCGGATTTTTACGACGGCTACCCGCAGTACTACGACGGCATCGGCATGATCCGCTCGTATCTGGACGAGACCGACGACGTGCTGGCTACCGATGCCGAGCGACTGTCCCGCGTCCGCGATGCCATCGCCGCTCGCAGCCAGCACCTGCTGTGCCTCTCGGGCGCCAGCGCACGCAACACAGTGGCCCGCTTTGT
>CAUAGV010000077.1 GCA_958428675.1 uncultured Collinsella sp. | reverse complement strand
AGTCCCCGCAGCTTCTGAAGCAGCTGCTCATGGTTGGTGGCGTTGAGCGCTACTACCAGGTTGCCAAGTGCTTCCGCGACGAGGACCTGCGTGCCGACCGTCAGCCCGAGTTCACCCAGGTCGATATCGAGATGTCCTTCGTGGACCAGAACGATGTCATGAGCGCGCTCGAAGAGGTTCTTGCCGATGCCTTCGGCCGCATGGGTGTCGAGATGCCCACGCCGCTGCGTCGCGTGGACTACTGGGAGGCCATGGACACCTATGGCTCCGACAAGCCCGATACCCGCTACGGCATGCACCTGGTCGACCTGACCGACATCTTTGCCAACTCCAAGTTCAAGGTCTTTGCGACTGCCGCGAACGAGGAGGGCTCTGTCGTCAAGGCAATCAACGCCAAGGGCGCCGGTGCCTGGGCTCGCGCCAAGATCGATAAGCTCGCCGGCGTGGCCTCCACGTTTGGCGCCAAGGGCCTGGCCTGGATCGCATTCCGCGAGGACGGCTCCATCAACAGCCCCATCGTCAAGTTCTTCTCGGACGAGGAGATGGCTGCCCTGCGCGAGCGCATGGACGTCGAGCCCGGCGACCTTGTGATGTTCGCCGCCGGCCCGCGCCTGCTCTCCGACGAGATCCTGGGCGGCATGCGTTCCCACATGGCCAACGCGCTCGAGATCAAGCGCGAGGGCCACGACTTCCTGTGGGTCGTCAACTTCCCGCTGTTCCACTGGGACGAGGACCGCAAGGCCTATGCTGCCGAGCATCAGCCCTTCACCCTGCCGACCGAGACCGATATCGCCAAGATCGAGGCCGATCCGTTGGCAGCCGGTTCTTGCACCTACGACTTTGTCATGGACGGCTTTGAGGCCGGCGGCGGCGGTATGCGTATTCACAACGCCGAGATGCAGATGTCCATGCTCAAGCTCCTGGGCTTTACCGAGGAGCGCGCCGAGTCGCAGTTCGGCTTCCTCATGGAGGCCCTCAAGTTTGGTGCACCCCCGATGGGTGGTTTTGCTCTGGGCCTGGACCGCGTGTGCATGCTGCTCACCGGCTCCGACTCCATCCGCGACGTCATGGCGTTCCCCAAGACGGCTAGCGGCTCCGACCTCATGTCGGGTGCCCCGAGTGCCGTTAGTGGCGCCCAGCTCAAGGACGTCAGCCTGCGCCTGATGTAGGCGAGCGGCTACCTATTGCCCGTAACGAGGGAAGGACGTGTGCCTTCCCTCGTTTTTTGTGGGACGGGGGTGCGCCGGTAACGTACAATAACTACCACGTGGCCGGGTTTGCCGGCCGAATGTGCGACGTCGTGGGAGGGGACATGGTCGAGTTTACAAAGACGATTAAAGATCCGTTGGGATTGCATGCCCGCCCGGTTGCGCTGCTCTATGACATTATTGCCAAGCATCGTAGCAACGTATCGGTCAGCATCGGCGATCGCCATACCGACGGCCGCGATGTGATGGGGCTCATGGCTCTCTACGGCGAATGTGGCGAAGACATCGTGTTCCGCGTTTCGGGCGTGGATGAGGCCTCCTGCGTCACATCGATCAGAAACCTCTCGCTCTAAGCATGACAGGGCGCGGCAAAGGACAGCTCTTTGCCGCGCCTTTTTGTTTCGTATAGGAAACTTTTTCGAAATCTAAATGGGGACCCTTTCCAAAAAGTTAACCACGTGCTAGTTTACTATAGCGAACATAGACGTGGTTAACTTTTGCTGCGTCGATGTTGAGGACGAACTGACGTTAGGAGCTCACTCATGTCTTGCGGACCGCAGATGCCGGCTATGCCGCTTTCGATGGTAAAAGCGGGCGAAACCGTGCGCGTGTCTCGCGTAAAGGGCAATGAGGATATGAAGCACCATCTCAAGGACCTCGGCTTTGTCGAGGGCAACGAGATCCACGTGGTGAGCTCGAGTGGCGCCAACATCATCGTCACGGTGCTGGGCGCACGCTTTGGCATCGATTCCAAGGTTGCCATGCACATCATGACCGTCGGTTAGTCCGCAGCATTCTGTAAAAACTGAAAGGGGGACAAGTAAATGAAGACGTTGGGTGACGTTAAGGTGGGCGAGAGCTCTACCATCGTCAAGCTTCACGGTGAGGGCGCACTTCGCCGTCACCTCATGGACCTGGGGCTCATCAAGGGCACGTCGTTTAAGGTCGTGAAGGTCGCGCCGCTCGGAGATCCGGTCGAGATCAACGTGCGCGGCTACGAGCTTTCCATCCGCAAGGAGGAGGCTGCCGTCGTCGAGGTCCAGTAAGGACTCGCTGCGCACATTTCTGCAGATAAAGTTAGGTTTTTCTAACTTAAACTTGCAACGTTGAAGCACATTATCCAGCTCGCGCGGAGAAAGCAGCGCGGGCACACAAGGAAGAAGGATTGAATGGCGGATTCTCAGATCCATGTCGCGCTTGCGGGTAACCCCAACTGCGGCAAGACCACGCTTTTCAACCTGATCACCGGCGCCAACGGCTACGTTGGCAACTGGCCGGGCGTCACGGTTGAGAAAAAGGAAGCCAAGCTCCTGAGCGACAAGAGCGTCACGATTACGGACCTCCCTGGCATCTACTCGCTTTCCCCCTATAGCCCCGAGGAGCAGTGCTCGCGCGACTACCTCATGAGCGGCGAGCCCGATGTCGTTGTCCAGGTGGTCGATGCCACCAACCTCGAGCGCAACCTGTACCTGGCGCTTCAGGTCATCGAGACCGGCCTGCCCGTGGTCGTTGCCCTCAACATGGCCGACTTGGTCGAGAAGAACGGCGACAAGATTGACACGGACAAGCTGTCCAAGAAGCTCGGTTGCCCGGTCATGATGATCTCGGCCCTTAAGAACAAGGGTATCAAGGAGCTCTTCGAGCAGGTCAAAAAGTCCGCTGCTTCCAAGGGCCAGGTGCCGGAGCACAAGTTCGATTCCTCCATCGAGGACGTTCTGGACCACATCGAGAACAACCTGCCGGCGAGCGTTCCCGCCAACAAGCGTCGCTACTACGCCGTCAAGCTGTTCGAGCGCGACGCGGACGCCTGCAAGCTCATCAACCTTACTAAGGAGAAGGCCGCTCGCGTGGAGCAGCTGGTCGCCCAGTGCGAGCAGGACTGCGACGACGACGCCGAGTCCATCATCACCGGTGAGCGCTACGGCGTGATCGCCCATATCATTGACGAGTGCATGACCAAGGCCCCTGCCAAGATGAGCACCTCCGAGAAGATCGACCGTGTGGTTACCAACCGTATCCTGGGCCTGCCGATCTTTGTGGTCATCATGTTCTGCGTGTACTACATCGCCGTTTCCACCCTGGGTGGCACGGTGACCGACTTCACCAACGATCAGCTCTTTGGCACCGACGGTTGGTACGTGCTCGGTCAGGGCCGGGACGCCTACGACGCGGCCGTCGAGGCTGCGGGCGACAATGCCGACTCGGTCGACCCGGCGCAGTACGGTCCCTATGTCCCGGGTATCACCACCGCGGTGCACGACGCCCTCGTGGCGGGCGGTACCGAGGACGGTGGTCTGGTCGATTCGCTCGTCTGCGACGGCATCGTGGCTGGCATCGGCGCCATCATGGGCTTCGTCCCGCAGATGTTCCTGCTCTTTGTGATGCTGTCTTTCTTGGAGGACTGCGGTTACATGGCCCGCGTCGCCTTCATCATGGACCGCGTGTTCCGCCGCTTTGGCCTGTCCGGTAAGTCCTTTATCCCCATGCTCGTGACCTCGGGCTGCGGCGTCCCCGGCGTCATGGCCACCAAGACCATCGAGAACGAGAAGGACCGCCGCATGACGGTCATGACCACCACGTTCATCCCTTGCGGCGCCAAGCTGCCGATCATCGCCCTGCTCATGGGTTCCATCATTGGCGACTCTTCTACCACCGCTGCGTGGATCAGCCCGCTCTTCTACTTCCTGGGCGTCTTTGCCGTCATTGCCTCGGGCCTCATGCTCAAGAAGACCAAGCTCTTCGCCGGCCGCCCGACGCCGTTTGTTATGGAGCTTCCTGCCTACCACTTCCCGGCGATCCGCTCTTGGGCGCTGCACGTGTGGGAGCGCTGCTTCGCCTTTATCAAGAAGGCCGGCACGGTCATCTTTGCGTCCACCGTCGTCGTTTGGTTCCTCTCCAACTTTGGTAGCTACAACGGCGCCTTTGGCTACCTGCCTTCCATGGAGGGCATCCCAGAGGAGTTCATGGATTACTCCGTGCTTGCCATGTTCGGCAACCTGGTCGCTTGGATCTTCGCCCCGCTCGGCTTTAGCACCTGGCAGGCCACCGCACTGACCGTCTCGGGCCTCGTTGCCAAGGAGAACGTTGTCGCCACCGCCGGCTCGCTGCTCTCTGTCGCCGACGCCGGCGAGACCGACCCGAGCCTGTGGACCGCGTTTGCAGGCATGTTCCCCACCATGGGTGCTTGCGTCGCCTTTGGTGCCTTCAACCTGCTGTGCGCTCCGTGCTTTGCCGCTATCGGCACCATCCGTAACCAGATGAACTCCGGTAAGTGGACCGCGATTGCCATCGGCTACGAGTGTGCCTTTGCTTGGGTCATCGGCCTGTTCATCAACCAGTTCTATAACCTGCTTGTTCTTGGGCAGTTTGGTATCTGGACGGTTGTGGCCATCGTGCTGCTGGTTGCGATGCTCTTCCAGATCTTCCGTCCCATGCCCAAACACGCATGGACCGACGAGGACGAGACCAACACTGCTTCTGCCACGGTTTCCGCCTAAGTCCGAATAAGGATTAGCCCCTTTCCAAAAGCCCGGGTGTCCCAGCGACCCCGGGCTTTTTGGTGCAATGGGGGACAGATTGCTTTACTCCAGAAGTTAAGATGTGGCGTTTCCGCAGATAAAAACGACCAAAATAAACCTGTCCCTTTTTGGCAGGTGGAGAATGGGGTAAAGTAAGTGGTGGTTAACTAGAGGAGGCTCGCTATGGCACCTATCGATATTGTTGTACTGGCTGTTATCGGCATTGCGCTTGTCGCCGTGTGCGTGCGCATTTATCGCAAGGGCACCTGCGCCGACTGCGCTCAAGGTGGCGTTTGCACAGGACATTGCTCCAACAAAAAGACCTGCGCCGCACTTAAGGGCGTAGACAAAATCGCCGAAGACTTGGGCCGCGGTATCAAGTAAGGCCCAGGCATCCAAGCGCCTCGCGAGCATCCGTTCGCGGGGCGCTTTGCACATTTGGGGGAGAGCGCGGCGAGTTGAAGAGTGATTTTGGGGTATCGTTACCTGTACTGTTAATTGGCAACTTATCTATAACGGAGTAACCCCATGAGCGCTCGCGTAACCATGAAGGACATAGCCGCCGAGCTTGGCGTTTCCATCAATACCGTGCACAAGGCCCTGACGGGAAAAGCCGGCGTGAGCGAATCCGTGCGCTCCAAGGTGAATGCCAAGGCCGAGGCCATGGGCTACCATCGCAACACAAGTGCCTCGAGCCTGCGCCGCAAGGATATCAACCTGGTGTTTTGCCTGCCCCGCGCATCGCGCGAGGGAGCGTACTTTTTCCGTTACCTTTGGGAAGGCTGCAACCGCTTTGAGCAGGAGGTCATCGACCGGGGTATTACGGTTGAGCGCGTTGAATTTGGCGTGGGCGGCTACGCCGATGCGCTCGAGCAGATTGATGAGCGCCTGCAGGTAGGGGAGAAAATCGACGGTCTGCTTGCCTATGTTCCGGGCGATGACCGCGCGACCGAGCTTTTGAGGCAGATTGCCGAGGCGGGCGTGGCGATCGAGCTCGTCGACGGCGACCGACCGCACCTCGATCGTCTAGGTGCCAGTCTGGCGGACTATTCCGCGGCGGGCAGTCTTATGGCAGAGCAGGCGGCAAATCTGGTCCACGCTTCTGGGGCTGACGCCCGCGTGCTCCTGTTGACGGGCGACCCCTATACCGATTCACACTATCTGACCGCCCGCGCCTTTCATAATTACCTGCGCGAACACGATATTCCATGGCAAGTTGAGGACCTTGCCGGCGCCCATGCGCAAGTCAAACAGCTCGAGTTCGAGCTTGAACAGCGCTTGAGTGCGCCGGATGCCCCCGAGCTCATCTGTAGCGTTTTTGCCGTTGGTTCCGAAGTGGTCGCCGACGCGCTCGTTTCAAGCGGCAAGGCCGGCAAGGTCATGGTGATCGGCAACGACCTGTTCCCCGAGAGCGCCCTGGCCTTACGTCGCGGCATCTTTACCAATATCGTCTACAAGGACCCGGTGAGCTTGGCCTACCGAGGCGCCAAGACCTTGGGCGAGTATTTGCTGTGGGGTAAAACTCCGGCGGAGCCCGTGCAGAAGGGTGCTGTGGAGATGGTGTTTGCCAGCAACGTCGACCGCTACTGCGAGCTTGCGGGAATTTAGCCGTTTGGTCAGGTACCCCCTCTTGCGACGTGCATTTTTTGGAGTATTCAGCAATGGCGTGTCCCGAAAGAGGCTAGGACGACTGTTTTAAGTGCCTCCGATGGCGTAAATCGCCATCGGAGGCACTTTTTTATGCCGATCGGGCGCGATATGAGCATCAGATAGGACTTCGAAGACGGTGCGCGGTGCGCTCCGATGCTGAATACTCCCAAAAATGCACGACGGAACATGACCCACCTGGCCAAAGCGCTCAAGTTCGGTATTCGGGGACGCCTGCCAATTCGCAATACATACAAGTCACGGCTCCAGTAACCGTTGAACGGGCAAAATCGACCGTTCACCCCATGGTGGTTAGGTGAACGTTCACCTTTTACGTCGCAATGAATTAGTATAGTGAACGTTCACCTAGAGGATAACGAGCGCATCGTGCGCCCGCTCCGCCAACAAAGGGGTTGTTTGATGAAAGACTTCATGGACGATCAGGATTTCCTGCTGAGCACCAAAACCGGCGAGGAGCTGTTCCACAACTTTGCCGAGGGTATGCCCATCGTTGACTACCACTGCCACATTTCTCCCAAGGAGATCTGGGACGACAAGCGTTTTGAGAACATCACCGAGGTTTGGCTGGGCGGTGACCACTACAAGTGGCGCTTGATGCGTGCCAACGGCGTTGACGAGCGCTTCATTACCGGCGATGCCCCTGCTCGCGAGAAGTTCCAGAAGTGGGCCGAGACCCTGGGCCGTTGCGTGGGCAACCCCGTCTTTGAGTGGAGCCACCTGGAGCTTAAGCGTTACTTTGGCTACGAGGGCGTCCTGAACGGTAAAACCGCTCAGGAGGTCTGGGACCTTGCCAACGCCAAGCTCGCCGAGGCCAGCTTTACCTGCCGCAACCTGATCAAGCAGTCCAACGTCCGCATGATCTGCACTACCGACGACCCCGCCGACAGCTTTGAGTGGCACAAGAAGATTGCCGCCGACGACAGTTTTGACGTTCAGGTCGTTCCCGCCATGCGCCCCGATGCCGCCCTGCGCATCGAGCGTGGCCAGGAGTTCGCCGACTACTGCAAGCATCTCTCCGAGGTTGCTGGCGTTGAGATCAGCGACTTCGAGGGCATGAAGGCCGCCATCTCCAAGCGCTACGAGGTCGCCCACGAGCTGGGCTGCCGCGCTTCCGACCACGCGCTCGACTACGTTATGTACGCTCCA
>CAUAGV010000076.1 GCA_958428675.1 uncultured Collinsella sp. | reverse complement strand
CGGGTCGGATGATGCGGTGCGCGCAGAAGAGCTCTTCCATGCGGTGCGCCGACCAGCCTGCCATGCGGGCGACGGCGAACAGCGGCGTAAAGAGCGTCTCGGGCACACCGAGCATCTTGTAGATAAAGCCCGTGTACAGGTCGATGTTGGCGCAGATGGGCTTGGTCATGCCGTGGTCGCGCATGACCTGGGGTGCCAGGCGCTCAATGCGCTCGATGAGTGCGAACTCTTCGCCCAAGTCCTTCTTGGCTGCCAGCGAGCGCGCGTAACGGCGGCATACCTCGGCGCGTGGGTCGCTCAGCGTGTAGACGGCGTGGCCCATGCCGTAGATGAGACCCGTGCCGTCGAAGGCCTGCTTGTCGAGGATCTTGCCCAGGTAGGCTGCGACCTCGTCCTCGTCCTCCCAGTTGGAGACATGCGCGCGGATGTCCTCGTGCATAGACACGACCTTGGCATTGGCACCGCCGTGGCGCGGGCCCTTGAGCGAGCCGATGGCCGCGGCATAAGCGGAATACGGGTCGGTGGCCGAGGAGGACAGCACGCGGCAGGCAAACGTGGAGTTGTTGCCGCCGCCGTGCTCGGCATGCAGCATGAGCATCACGTCGAGCAGCATGGCTTCGTCGCGGGTGAACGCCATGCCACCGCGCAAGACCTGTAGGATGGTCTCGGCGGTGGAGAGACCGGGCGTGGGGTGTGGCACGTGAACCTCGGAGCCGCGAAGCTTGGCGACCGAGGCCATGTGTGCGAAGGCGGCGATGCGCGGGAGACGTGCGAGCATGGAAATGGCGACGTCGATTTCATGTTCGGGCGTGATCACGTCTGGTTCGGCATCGAAGGCGTAGAGCAGCAGTACGGCGCGCTGGAGCACGTTCATGATGCTCGACGACACCGTGGTCATAGGGAACTCTTTAACGTACTCGTCGCTCAGATGTCTAAAGGCGCCCAGGCGCTCGCAAAAGCCGTCGAGCTCTTCCTTGTTGGGCAGCGAACCCGTGATAAGCAGATAGGCGACTTCCTCATAGCCGTAGCGATTCTCGGCTTGGGCATTGTTGACCAGATCCTCGATGCTGTAGCCGCGAAGCGTGAGCTTGCCCTGATCGGGCACGACCTTTCCGTCGACCTTGTTGTAGCCGTGCACATCCGAGATACGAGTGAGACCCGCGACCACGCCCGAGCCGTCGGCATTGCGTAGGCCGCGCTTGACATTGTGCTCGACAAATAGGCCCTCGTCATAAGGGTCGGTCGGCAGGCCGTGGTAGAGGCTTTCGCTCTCAGGCGAAATCTGGCGGCTTGCTTCGTAATCCAGAACCAGGCGGCTCAAGTGGTCATCGAAGCGGTAATAGATTTTCTTGGCGTCGTAGGCCATGCGCGCTCCTCTCCGGGCCGCATCGGGGTGGCCTGCATGGGCATGCGCGTGTCAGGCTATCCCCAGCGGCCTGTTCGCTACAGGCGGTACATAAAGTTAAAGACGTCCTCGCGCTGGATGGACACGTTGACGCCCGAAAGCTCGCCGGCCTCGGCCAGGGCCTTCTGCAGCTCAGCGAAGTCGAGCTTGGACTCGGCGGTATCGGCCAACATGGTCATGGTGAAGATGTCCTCGATAATGGACTGCGTGATGTCGCGGATGTCGACGTTGGCCTCGCCCAGGACACGGGTGACGCCGGCGACGATGCCGGGGCGGTTCTTGCCAAGGACGGTGATGACGATACGGGAGGACGAGATCTCGGCCATGGGAAACCCTTTCGCGTGGTTGCGGCGCGCGGGGCGCTCCGCTACGGTACAGTGTTCATCATTGTACCTGTCTGGCGCCAAAAGGGGTGTGCTTACTGCGGCGTTACACGTCTGCAACATGGGAGAAGGGGCGACAGGGTGCGTGTCCGCTGCGGTTGGCCACGCCGCGTTGCACAAAGACCGTGAACCTTTTGTGGGACGCACGGCGCCGTGGTACCATAGCCGAGTTTGTTGTCTTGGTCGGAAACCAAGACGCCTTATGCGCTGATCGGTAACCAGCGCCTGACCAATAAGGAGTCCTACCATGAAGCAGGGTATCCATCCCCAGTATGTCGAGTGCACGGTGACGTGCTCCTGCGGCAACACCTTCAAGACGCACGCTACCGTGTCTGAGATGAAGGTCGAGCTTTGCAACGAGTGCCACCCGTTCTACACCGGCCAGCAGAAGTTCGTCGACACCGGTGGACGCGTCCAGCGCTTCGCCGACAAGTTCGGTGGCGCCGCTGCCGCCCAGCTCAAGAAGGCTGAGGAGGCCAAGGCCGCCAAGGCCGCCAAGGCTGCTGAGGCCGAGGCCGCTCGCAAGGCCGCCGCTGAGGCTAAGGCCGCCGAGAAGGCTAAGCGTGCCGCTAAGTTCGCCGAGGAGGCTGCCAAGCAGGCCGCCGAGGCTCCCGCAGAGGCTCCCGTCGAGGAGGCCGCTGCCGAGGCCGAGACCACCGAGGCTGCTGAGTAAATAGCTCGCCGCGGAATCGCTCGCATTCATGGCATGAGGGCCGTGCATCCATTTGGGTGCGCGGCCCTTTTCTTTTTATTGGTGCAAGCTAACCTGTCCCTGTGGCACCAAATGGCAGAGAGACGGCGTTTGCTCAGATAAAACTTGCCAAAATAAACCTGTCCAATTGTGGCAGGTTGGTCATAGTTATTACGTGGCGGTCGAGGTCGACCGTATAGGCCGCGCCTTGTTTGACTAAAGTACAATCATCTGTGTTTAACTCGCCCGCAGCTGCACGGCGTGGGCGATGGCCAAAAAGGAAAACCACATGGGATTCATGTCAAAGCTGCTGTCCTTTGGATCCGATAAGGACCTTAAGCGCTACTACAAGATCGTCGACCAGATCAACGGTCTTGAGCCCCAGTTTGAGAAGATGACCGAGGAGGAACTCCGCGGCCAGACCGATAAGTTCCGCGAGCGTTACGCCAACGGTGAGTCGCTCGACGACATGCTCCCCGAGGCCTTTGCCACCGTGCGTGAGGCTTCCAAGCGCACCATGGGTATGCGCCACTTTGACGTGCAGCTCATTGGCGCCATGGCACTGCACGAGGGTCACATCGCCGAGATGAAGACCGGCGAAGGTAAGACCCTCGTCTCCACGTTGGCCGGCTATCTCAACGCCATTGCCGGCAAGGGCGTGCACGTCGTTACCGTCAATGATTACCTTGCCAAGCGCGACTCCGAGTGGATGGGCCGCATCTATAAGTACCTGGGCATGACCGTCGGTCTGCTCCAGAACAACATGCCGCTTGAGCTCAAGCGCCCGGCCTACCAGGCCGACGTCACCTACGGCACCAACTCCGAGTTCGGCTTTGATTACCTGCGCGACAACATGGTTACCCGTCCCGAGCAGCGCGTGCAGCGCGGCCACAACTACGCCATCGTCGACGAGGTTGACTCCATCCTGATCGATGAGGCTCGCACCCCGCTGATCATCTCGGGCGCTGGTACCAAGTCCGCCAGTACCTACAAGGACTTCGCGCGTGCCGTGCGTGGCCTTGAGCGCGGCGAGGACGTGTCACACGACATGCTTACCGCCACCGAGGACGTTGAACCCACGGGCGACTACGTCATGGACGAGGCCAAGCACACCATCGCCGCCACCGAGCGCGGTCTTAAGAAGATCGAGCGCCGCCTGGGTATCGATGACATCTATGCCGATCTCTCCGGCCAGCTGGTCAACCACCTGCAGCAGGCGCTGAAGGCCCAGTACATGTTCCACCGCGACAAGCAGTATGTGGTCACCAACGGCGAGGTCAAGATCGTCGACGAGTTCACCGGCCGCATTATGGAAGGCCGCCGTTACTCCGAGGGCCTGCACCAGGCCATCGAGGCCAAAGAGGGCGTGCTCGTACGCGAGGAGAACCAGACGCTGGCCACTATCACCTTGCAGAACTACTTCCGTCTGTATGACAAGCTCTCCGGCATGACCGGCACGGCACTTACCGAGGATGCCGAGTTCCGCGAGATCTACAAGCTGCCCGTCGAGGTCATCCCCTCCAACAAGCCCGTGCAGCGCGTGGACCACGAGGACCTGGTGTACCGCACCATTCAGGCCAAGTACAACGCCGTCGCCGACGATGTGGAGCGTCGCCACGCCAAGGGACAGCCGGTCCTGGTGGGCACCGTCTCCATCGAGAGCTCCGAGAAGCTGTCCGCCGCCCTTACCAAGCGCGGCATCGCACACGAGGTCCTCAACGCCAAGCACCATGAGCGCGAGGCTCATATCGTTGCCCAGGCCGGACGCTATGGCGCCGTGACCATCGCCACCAACATGGCCGGTCGTGGTACCGACATCCTGCTGGGCGGCAACCCCGACGAGTTGGTGCGCGAGCGCCTGGAGTACGAGGGCCTGACCATGGAGGACGTGACGCCCGAGCAGCTCGAGCAGTTTAACGCCGAGGCCAAGGAGACCTGCAAGGCCGAGCGCGAGCGCGTGCTTGCCGCCGGCGGCCTGACCGTTATCGGCACCGAGCGCCATGAGTCCCGTCGTATCGACAACCAGTTGCGCGGCCGTTCCGGCCGTCAGGGCGATCCGGGCGAGACCCAGTTCTACCTGTCGCTCGAGGACGACCTCATGCGCCTGTTCGGTGGCGACAAGATGGACCGCGTCTCCAAGATGATGGTCACGGCCGACATGGGCGACGATATGCCCATCCAGCACAAGATCATCTCCAAGGCCGTCGAGAGCGCCCAGCACAAGGTCGAGAGCATCAACTTCTCCATGCGCAAGAGCGTCCTTGAGTACGACGACGTCATGAACAAGCAGCGCCAGGTCATCTACGCCGAGCGCAACAAGATTCTGGACGGCAAGGACCTGACCGACCACATCACCGAGGTCATGCACGACACCGTGTACCGCTGCGTGCAGGAGTTCTGCACCAAGGACAGTCACGATGGCGAGCGCGACCTGGAGGGCCTGCGCAAGTGGGTTGTGGAGCTCACCGGCCACATCGATACGCCGAAGTTCCCCGACGAGGATTATGAGGCCCTGGCTGCCGATGTCCTGGCTTACGTAGAGAAGTGCTACAACATGAAGGCCGAGCGCTTGGGCGAGGACCTGATGCGCGAGCTCAACACCCAGGTTATGCTGCGCGTCATCGATACCCGCTGGATGAACTACCTGCAGGAGATGGACTACCTCAAGACCGGCATCGGCCTGCGCGGCTTTGGCCAGCGCGACCCGCTGGTCGAGTACAAGACCGAGGCCTACGGCGCGTTCCAGATCCTCGTCGACACCATGTACGAGGATTACCTGCGCACGGTTCTGCGCATCGAGATCAAGGCTGCCCCGCGTGCCGTGGAGCACAAGGAGGAGCCCGCGCTCGAGGGTGCGCGCTTCTCCGGTCCTGCCGAGGTCGATGGCGACAACGGCGACTCGGTGCTGCGCAAGCAGGCGCAAGTGCAGGCCCGCACGGCTGTCCAGGGTGGTCCGGCTGCCGTCAACAACGGTGGCAAGGTGACCACCTATCGCAAGTCCGAGAGCGACGATCCGTACGTCAACGTGGGCCGCAACGACCCGTGCCCCTGCGGTAGCGGCAAGAAGTTTAAGTACTGCCACGGCAGGAATCGTTAATGGCTGAGGCTTTAGAGGTAACGCCCGCCGAATTGGACGCGTTTGCGGACCGGCTCGGCGAGGTCGAGTCGTATCTCCACTTGGACGAAAAGCGCACGCGCGTGACCGAGCTCGAGGCCAAAAGCGTGGCCCCCGGCTTTTGGGATGACGCCGACGCCGCCCGTGCCACCATGGAGGAAATCGCGCGCACCAAGGAAGATATCGCTGCCGTGGACAACGCGCGCGGCGAGCTTTCCGATGCCCGCGCCGCGCTGGAGCTTGCCGAGGAGATGGGGGATGACCCCGACGCCGCCGCATTGCGCGAGGAGGCTGCCGCTACGGCAGAACGCCTGGCCCGCGCTATCGACGAGCTCGAGCTTTCGAGCTGGTTTACCGGTGAGTTCGATCACGGCGATGCCATTGTGACCATCAAGCCCGGACAGGGTGGCCTGGAGGCCCAGGACTGGACCTTCATGCTCTTTAAGATGTACATGAAGTACTGCCAGCGTCGCGGCTGGAAGGTCACGATTAACGACTGCCCCGCTGCCGAGGTTATCGGCATCGACCGCGCGACCTTTACCGTCGAGGGCAAGGACGCATTTGGCATGCTGCGCGCCGAGGCCGGCGTCCACCGCTTGGTGCGCATTAGCCCCACCGACGACAAGAAGCGCCGCCAGACCACGTTCGCTGGCGTCGAGGTCATTCCCGTACTACCCGATGATATCGACATCGAGATCAGTCCCGATGACATCCGCGTGGACGTGTACCACGCGAGCGGCCCGGGCGGTCAGGGCGTCAACACCACCGATTCCGCCGTGCGCGTGACGCATTTTCCCAGCGGCATTGTGGTTACCTGCCAAAACGAGCGCAGCCAGATCCAGAACAAGGCCGCGTGCATGCAGATCCTCAAGGCTCGCCTGTACGAGATTGAGCTCGAGAAGCGTGCCGAGGCGCTCGATGAGATTCGCGGACCCAAGACCACGATCGGTTTTGGCAACCAGATTCGCAGCTACGTGCTCTACCCGTACCAGATGGTCAAGGATCTGCGTTCGGGCGTGGAGACCAGCAATGTCGAGGCCGTTCTTGACGATGGCGACCTGGACCCGTTTGTTATTGGCTACCATCGCTGGGCCACTGGCAATGCCGACGCGGAGACCCCATCTGCATAAACCGCCCGTTTTATGTGGAAATGGATAAAACCCTCCGAGCAGGGTGGTTTTGTATCCAAAGCAAACCCTGCGCAGGGGTGGTTTTTGTTCGGCGAATCGGTAGAATCGAATACAGCAAGAAGTTCGAAGCGCATCCGTTTGGGTGCGCTTTTTTGAGGGAGGCAGCATGGCATATCGACTGGACATCAAGCGCATTCTTTCGATGAACTTCTTTCACGATCTGCCCCAGATTATGCTGGGGTGCGCTCTGGCCGCTATTGCGACCGACCTGTTTTTGATTCCCAACGGCCTTGCTGCCGGTGGCGTTACGGGCCTTGCCACCATTATCCAGGCGGTCGGCGCATCGCGTGGCCTATCGCTTCCCGTTGGTATTCAGACAATCGTGATGAACGCCTTGCTGTTGCTGGCCGTTATGCGCGAGGGCGGCATGTTCTACGTGGTGCAGACCGCGACGGGCTTTGTGCTGCTGGGCTTCTTTACCGACCTGTTCGCCCCGTTTGTTGCGCCTCTGGCGCATGCGGACCTGATGCTTCCCGCTATGTGGGGCGGCATTATTACGGGCATCGGTTACGGCATGGTGCTGCGTGCCGGTGCCAACACCGGCGGCTCGGACACGATTGGACAGATCATCTCGCGTAACACCTCGCTGCCGGTGGGCTCGACCGTTATGGCAATCGATGTTGCCGTATGCGTGGCATCGGCTCCGGTCTTCTCGCTCGAAAATGCCCTGTACGCAGGACTTTCGATGGTGATTAGCGGCTATGTGATCGATGCGGTGGTCGATGGCGGCAACAAGCGTCGTATGGTACTCATCATCTCGGACAACTTCCCCGATATCGCGGCCGACATCATGTATGGTCTGGGCCGCGGCTGCACCAAA
>CAUAGV010000075.1 GCA_958428675.1 uncultured Collinsella sp. | reverse complement strand
AGGGCTTGGTAGTGCGCACGTGGATGAGGCCCGTCATGTTGATGCAACCGCTGATGATATCGTCTCCGGTTTTGGCCGGGCGGGGGACCGACTCGCCGGTAAGGGCGGCGGTATCGAGCTGTGTCTCGCCTTCGACGATGATGCCGTCGATGGGCACGCGCTCGCCGGGCTTGACGACGATGACGGTGCCGACGGCGATGTCATCGGGGAAGACTTGCTCGAGCGTGCCGTCGGGCTGCTCGACGTTAGCGTAGTCGGGCGCGATGTCCATCATGGCACTGATCGACTTGCGGCTCTTGCCCACGGCGTATGCCTGGAACAGCTCGCCGACCTGGTAGAACAGCATGACGGCGGCGCCTTCGGCCATGTGCGGGTCGGTATCGGGGAAGAGCACCATGGCAAACGCGCCGATGGTCGCGACTGCCATAAGGAAACTCTCGTCGAAGGCCTTGCCGCGGCGGATGTTATTGAATGCCTTTTGCAGTACGTCGTAGCCGGCAATCAAAAACGGCACGAGGAACAGCACAAAGCTGGCGTAGATGTCGCCCGGGGTGCCGAATGCGGCGGTGAGGGTGCCGAGCTCATCGAGGGCGTACACCACGGCAAAAATGCCCAGCGCTACCAGGATGCGGTTGCGCTTATGCTCGAGTGACTCTTTCTTCTTGCGCTTCTTCTTTTTCTTTTTGGGATCGGCGGCTGCCATGATTCAAACCTCCCATTTGAGTGTATGAACACTTGCTCATATAATTTCGCGAGCAAAGGCCGCGGCAAGCGCGGCCCTGCAGGTCAACGTATGCGCGGGTTAGAGAATGATTTCGCAGTCTGGCTCGGCGTCGGCGGTGAATTCAACGACGCGGTCCAGGACCTCGTCGAACTTGGCGTCGTCGGCCTCGAGCGTCAGCTTCTGGGTCATAAAGTTGACCGAAACGGACTTGACGCCCTCGAGCTTAGCCAGCTCGTCCTGAAGTTCACGCGCGCAGTTGGCGCAATCGATCTCGTCGAGCTTAAACTGCTTTTTCATGGTGGGTTCCTTTCCCTGTGTTAGCGGTCTGGGTGCCGGCCGCGCTGATACCGTGGTTGATTGCTATTCGCAGATATGGCTCATGCCCTGGTTGAGCATGGTGTAGACGTGATCGTCGGCAAGCGAGTAGAGAATGTTGCGGCCGTCGCGGCGGAACTTGACCAGGTGCGACTGCTTAAGCGTGCGCAGCTGGTGCGACACCGCAGACTGCGAGGTCGCGGTCGCTTCGGCGATGTCAGCCACGCAGAGCTCGCGACCCATGAGGGCATAGAGAATCTTGATGCGTGTGGTGTCGCTGAAGACCTTGAACAGGTCGGCCAGGTCGTACAACAGCTCCTCGTCGGGAAGGTCCTCAGGCGAGCAGGTGGTGGGGACGATCGGCTCGGTGGCCTCGATGTCGGGTTTCGTTTCGTCAACGCGGATGCTCATTGCAATATCCTTTCATATGAACATGCGCTCATATAACTTACTTCCGATTATATGAGCGCATGTTCATATGTCAATACAATTTGCGATAATTTCGATGACTGCTTGCCGCCTCGGCGATTTTCTGCGGGTTGGGAGACATCGACGCAATGCTCGCCAACATATTTCGAGATGTTCGGCCAGCATGCTAAGAAAGCCACCTTGAGAAGCATTAGAACTGTTCATATTTGTACTTTATCGTGTTAAATACCGCGAGAATCAGTTCTTCCTCTACGGGAGTTCCTGCAGAATCAGTTTTATCTAAAGTTATATTGAGCATTGCTGCAGCCAATCTGGCACATCGGTGGCCGAATAAGTCGAAAAATGTAGGTGGACATCCGCAGAGATCGCCTTTAGAAGAGCGAATTCTCAATTAGATCAATAATCGTGTCGTCTTCCGTGCGGTTTTCATCGATTTTTGCGAAAATGTCGCTTTCCCAAGGCCCATTGATTTCCTCAGCAAGGGCCCCGACGTGTTGCATGTCGTCGGGTTCTGGCACATCGTTGATGCTCGGGTCATCAGCTTGCGGATATTGGCTTGCAATTTCGCGCTTGGCGGCCTCTTCTTCTTTGAGTGTCTCCAGGACGCGGCGGCCGTATTCGAAGTAGCGCCGCAAGACAAATTGACGAAGAGTTTCTTGCAGGATGGCGAAGTTATCCGGGAGTCGACCGGGCCATATCTTCTCGCGAATGCGAATCGCTTCCATGACCCGTCTAAAAGCGGACTGCTTGAAAAACGAATGACGACTAACTGTGATAACGGCATATCCCATGTTTCGCAGCGTGTTTCGGCGTTCCTCGTCAATTGATTGCTGTTCGGGCTCGTCGTGGTAAAAGCCGTTGTATTCGATATCGGTCATCGAATTTTCGAGCAGCGCGTCGAGGTAGAAAACCGTCCGTCGCGTTAGGGCGGCGTATCTTTTGGGGACTGGGATCGGATAGTCCGTTTTGATAGCGCGTATGGCTAAGCCACCCATTGACTTGGGCATTGTCAGCATCATGACAAACGCCGTTTCGAGTGGGGAGCGACAGCCTTCGCGTACATAAGAAAGTGCCTTAAGTGCTTTATTAGATCCACGATACCCCGATGCCTCTGAAAAGAAGGCTCTGAGCTCTTCAACGCTGGTTAGGGCTGGGCGCTCGCGATATTGAGTTTCGTCGGACGTTCCAAGCGCGTAGGAGCCGCAGATTTCAAAGTAATACTCAACGAGCTCCGAAAGGTTGAGGTCGGCTGCTGCTTCTAACGCGCACAGCTTGATATCGACGATGTGGACGTTCGGCTCGAGTTCTAGGTAGCTTTCTGCATCAAACGTATAGCGCGTGCAGTGGCAGATGCAGCCCTTGCGGTGCCTTTTGGCATTATTGGAAAACGTCAGCACATGGATGCTTTCAGAATCGACATTCTTTCTGTTGAGCCATGCTCGCGCCGCTTCCAGGTCGGACGTGGTCGGCGCAGACACCTTGATCTTTTCCATGGGTATGGGATCGGTCGCGTAGCTTGCGAGCGAGTTGACTGTTTGGTATACAGCGCGTGCCGTGGTATGTGACAGAACGATTCCCATACGCGCATGATGGCATAGCGGACGCCATATACGCCCGAAACTTCGGGCAACGGTATTGGGGCGCGGCTTATCTTCTGCGAACGGTGGGTTTTGAGCTGTCGTATTGAGGGGGGCAGCTTCGGCTGGGGAGGTTTCTGTCGGCCGCCCCATTTTGGTGAACTTTAGTTGCGGATTCGTAGCTTCTAAGCGTTTTTGCCGACCGCTCAGATGCCTCACCAACATAATTTGAGTTATTCGGCCTTATCCTATACGAATGGTGCGATCGCAACGTCCTATTCGAATTGATTCAGGTAGATTTATGGGGCTTGGTTGCGAAATTGGGGCGACTATAGCGCTCGATTGCGGTTCAAGGGGCCTCGACTAGTGGTTCAGCTGGCCGAACAACTCGAAAAAAGTAGGTGGGCCAACCTGCCGACTATGTGAAGCACGCGAATTTGCTCGTTTTGATGCAAACTAGGGTGCAGCCATAAGACTGCGCCCTAGTTTACTGCGTGCCGGTGCCTCCAGACGGATTGCGCTGTGCCTGGCAGGCGCTCCCGCAGATGGATCGGTTATTTCGCGAATAGGTTCTTGAGGTTGAACTCGGCCTGTACCGTGCGGAGCATGAGGTCGGTGTCGTCCAGACCCAGATGCTGCTCGTTGGCGTCGGGCGCGAGGGTGCCGCGACGGCGTGCCCAGTTCTCGAGCGCGGCTGGCGCGGACTCGCGGGGCAGCGAGCGCACGTCGGCGTCTAGGCTGCGGCATATCTGGCGCGAGTCGATGACGATGATCTTACCCGCGCGGCGTGCCTCGGCGTAACCGTCCAGGTGAATCTTGAACCAGCTGTCCTCAAAGGCGGCGTTATGCGCCATGTACGGGTACTTCTTCATAAGCTTGAGCAGCTGCTTCTGCAGTTCCTTGTTCTCGCGGAACGGCTTTTTGCCGTCGATGTCGTCCCAGGTAATGTGGTGGATATTCGACAGCGGCACATCTTCGCCGCGGTAGATGTCGGGCAGGCCACAGTAGTGCGCCTCGGCGTCGTGCGGGATGGCGTCGCTGGTGAGTTCCATGATCTCCCAGCCGACGTTGATGATATAACCGCGTTCGGGTGCACGGCCGGTGGTCTCGATGTCGACACCGAGCACGGTGCCCTGGATGGGCTTGCGGGCGTAGGCCACGCCGAGCGCGTCGCGGTCACCGCGGATCTCGCGCATAACGGACGCGGCGGTGCGCTTTTGCATTTTGCCGATGGCGGCGCAGGTGTCGGCGTCGGACAGGCCGCGCGAGAGCGTCGCGGGCGTCACATTGCGCAGGCGTGCCTCGCCGATCTGGTCGCAAAGGTCGCGGTTGCGGTCGGCCAGGTCGCGCACGGTGGCAAAGTCGAAGCTGGGGTCGCCCTCGGCGGTAAAGTACTCGGTTTCGAGCACCTTGAGGGCCTCTTCGCCCTTCTGGCGTTCGGACTCCATGGCGCCGTGGTCGCCATAGATAAACATGGGAATAAACGGCTGGCGCTCGTATTCAAGTGCTTGCGAAACGTTCATAGGCTGCTCCTTGGACGGGCCGCGTCGCGCGGCTCGAGGTTACTGAGTTATGGCGAGATGATAGTTTACCATGGGCAACTATTGGCACCACGCCTAGGTCAACTACAATACCCTAGTTGACCGCTAGGACTTTTACAATGCTGCCGAAAGACACGAAAGGTTCCATCCGTCATGGATTTACTGATAGATATTCTGCTCGACGCCGGCAAGGACACGCTGTCGCTGGTGCCGTTTTTGTTGGTGACGTATCTGGCCCTCGAGACCCTGGAACACGTCGCGGGTGACAGCGTTAACGGCGCCATCAAGCGCGCTGGTGCCGCGGGCCCCGTGGTTGGCTCGTTGCTGGGCATGGTGCCGCAGTGCGGCTTTTCGGCAATGGCGGCCACGCTGTACGCCGGTCGTGTCGTGACCTTGGGCACGTTGGTGGCGGTGTTTCTTTCGACCTCCGATGAGATGCTGCCGCTGTTGCTCGCCGAGCAGGTGCCCGTGCAGACCATGGCGATGCTTTTGGCTTCGAAGGCACTGATCGCGCTGGTTACGGGCTTTATCGTGGATGCCGCCATTCGCGGCCTGCGTCGTAACGCTCGCGCGCATGCGGCGATTCGCCGTACCGTGCTGGGAACCGCGGCCAACCCGGCCCATGTGAACTGTGCGCACGACGACCACACTGGCGGTGACATCATCGACGAGGTGGCCGAGGCGGGCGTGGGCGCCGACCACATCCACGAGTTATGCGAGCGCGACCATTGCGGTTGCGATGAAGACGAGGACGAGCGCGAACACGGACACGGACATGGCCACGATCACGGTCATGAGGGCGATCATGAACACCATCATGGCCACGGTCACTCCCACTCACACGAAGGTGCGCCCGTCGTGTCGATTATCCGCAGCGCGATCTCTCACACCGTGCAGGTTTCGGTATTCATTTTTCTAGTGACGTTGATTCTGGTTGCCGTGCTCGAGACGTTCGGCGAATCGGCGATTGAGCAGTTCCTGCGCGGTAACGAGACGCTTGCGGTCCTGGGCTCGGCACTCGTCGGCCTGATCCCCAACTGCTCGGCCAGCGTCGTCATCACGCAGCTGTACCTGGAAGGCGCGCTGCAGCTGGCACCGATGCTCGCCGGCACGCTTATCTCCGCTGGCGTGGGCTACCTGGTGCTGTTCCGCACCAACCGCAGCGCCCGCGAAAACGCTGTGTTTCTGATCATGATGTATATCATCGGCGCGGGCTGGGGCCTTATCCTTTCCGCTTTTGGGTTCTAAGTGGATGTTTGGGGCATGCCGTAAAACTAGGACATGCCATAAAATCCACCGCCATGACCCGGGCGTTGGATGCGCGCCAATCGGCAAAGCAAAAAGGTAGATTTTTAGGCATGTCCCAAAAATCTACCTTGGTTAGCGCAGCAGCTCGGTGAGGTTGCGTTTAAAGCGGGCGCGATCTTCGCTGGTAAATGCCGCCGGTCCGCGAGTGCGTCCGCCGGCGCGGCGCACCTTCTTTTCCTCGTGGCGAATAAACAGCTGCATGTCGATGGTCGCTTTGTCGTAGACGCGCCCGCGCACACCGATAGCTGCGGCATCGCGCCCGAGCACCATGCTTGCCAAGCCAATGTCCTGCGTCACGACCACGTCGCCCGCCTGCAGGCGCTCGACAATGGCAAAGTCGGCGCTGTCGGCGCCCACGCTCACGTCGAGCGTCGTGACCCAAAAGCCGCGTCGCGCGTGCTCGGCATCGCGCGGGTCGTCGCGGCGAATGTGCCGTTCCAGGTTTTGTGTGCTGTTGCCGGCGATAACAACGGCGACGCCCGCCCGCCGCGCGCAGTCAATCGACTCGCGCGTGACCGGGCAGGCGTCTGCATCAATAAAGAGCGTTCGTGGCATCTAGTGCACCAGTTTGCCAAATTGAATAGCGCGAACAATCAACGTTACGCCAAACACGAGCAGCGCGGCGCCGCTAAAGATGACGAGCATCTTGGCCGACCACAGCGGATAGATAAAAACGAACATGCCAGCGATGATTGAGAGTGCGCCGCTCAGGATGGCGAGGGCGCGGTTGGACGAAAGCTCGGACTCCAGAATGGACATGACACCTTCGACAATCCAGCCAAAGCCGGCCACGATAACCACCATCGTGGTGAGCGTCGCGGTCGAGAAGGCCTGGTTGCGCAGGATTATGACGCCGCCCAAGATAATGAGTAGGTTGGAGATGATGCTCGTCACGCGCCAACCGGTGGGCAGCAGCGGCTCAAAAATGGCAGTGAACAGCCTGATGGCAGCAGTGATTACAAAGTAAAAACCCAGGACAGTCGTCAAAAAGACGAGGGACTTGGCGGGTGCAAAAAGCAGCGCGATACCAGCAATGAGCGCTAAGACGCCCGTGATGGCGTAGATCCAGCGTACGGCCTTGACGGCTTTGTCCGCCATGCTTTTCTCGTCAAATCCAAACTGGCTCGATTTTTGGTCATCGTTCTTAAAGATGCCCATAATGTCTCCTTTCCGTGCGGCGTAAGCCTTGATCGTTACAACCAGTATCCCCTAAGGGCGCTGACGTATGGGTCGGGGAGGGCGAAACGTAACCCAAAGGCCCCGAATTGTTTCCGTTGTTCCCCACGTCGCGATTTTCTATTCAACAGGTGTAGAACATTGCAGCCCTGTTCGTTATTGCCTACGTTTTAGGTTAGATTTTCCTAAGGACAATTGGCTTGTATTGGGGGTCCCTATGAACGAAGCAGTTCCCGAGGCACCGTCGAGTGCCGAATCGATGGCAAAGCAAGGTTGCGAAAAGCTCGGTCTGGAAGCGTTTGATGCGCTGGTCCGTCGTGCCCGTACGTGCCGCCGTTTTGACGAGTCCATGCGCGTGCCGCGCGAGTTTTTGCTCGAGCTGGCGGAACTGGCGCACCTGGCTCCCTGCGGCGCCAATGCTCAGCGTCTGCGTTTTCACGTGGTGAGCGGTGCCGAGGATTGCGCGCGTGTATTTGACGAGCTCGCATGGGCCGGCGCACTTGAGGACTGGCCGGGTCCTGCCGAGGGTGAGCGCCCGACCGGCTACATCGCGATTCTTGCCGAGCGCGCCGTTCCGGGCAAGCCCGCCGCTCCCATTACCGAGGTCGACACGGGCATTGCTGCGCAGACGATGATGCT